>CAUZRA010000207.1:0-3910 GCA_963582035.1 Vicinamibacteria bacterium
CAGACTCAGAGCCGCCCAACTTCACTATAACGAAGGCCGCCGTTTCTCCCAAAATGGGGATTGGGACAGCGCTCTTACCGAGTATCAGATCGCTTATGAACTAAATCCGACCATGGGTGATATTGAGCGTGAAATCAGCGAAACCAGAGACGCCATCCGAGTCGAACTCTCAAAACCAGAAAACGGGCTCACCGAACTCGAAGCTCTCATTAACCGAACCCGCGATGCTTCCCCGGAAAACCTTTCACTACCACAGGGTATCCGGCTCCCCGATTCCGTTGTATTCCGTGACGCCAGCGCGCGAGCTGTTTTCTCGAGCCTTGGTCAGTTCGGCGGTGTAAATCTACTCTTCGACCCACAGTTCAGAGACGTACCAATCTCTATTGATTTGAGGAACACTACCTTCGACATCGCCATCGCTTCCGTCGCTGCCACCACTCAAAACTTTTTCCGTGTCACTGCTCCGCTGACCGTCACGATCATTCCAGACACCCCAAACAAGCGCCGCGAATATGAACAGGAGATCGTCCGCACGTTTTACCTTAGCCATGCTGACGTCGCGGAAACCATCGACCTACTGAGACTGGTAATAGACCTCCGCCGTTTGGCGCCGATCACCGCGACAAACTCGATCTCGATAAAAGACACGCCCGAGCGCATTGCCGCCGCCGCAAAGCTTCTACGGGCAATCGACAAGGCCCGCCCGGAGGTCGTAATCGAAGTGCAACTCCTCGAGATGGATCGCCAAACCCTCAGAGAGTACGGTCTTCAGTTTGCCAACATCGGCACCGCCGGCATCAGTGCGGTCGCCGGTCTCACGCAACAAACTTTAACGTTAGACCAAGTGCAACGTCTCGGAAGTTCTGACCTATTCATCGCAGACATTCCGAGTCTGTTTATGCGTCTGATCGCCAGTGACACAAGCACTCGAATCCTCGCCAATCCCCACTTACGGACTGCAGATGGGGTCGCCGCAACGGCTGCCTTCGGCGAACGTGTTCCTGTGCCTGTCACAACCTTCTCGCCTATCGCGGCTGGTGGCGTCAGCCAGCAACCGATAACGTCGTTCAACTATGAAAACATTGGCGTTAACATTGAAATTACACCTCGCATC
The DNA here is from genome assembly GCA_963582035.1 of Vicinamibacteria bacterium. Classification (GTDB taxonomy): domain Bacteria; phylum Acidobacteriota; class Vicinamibacteria; order Vicinamibacterales; family UBA8438; genus DTWD01. The sequence goes on from CAUZRA010000207.1 coordinate 1,115, forward strand.
CATCACAACAATGAGGTCTCACTCGCACTCGATGTGGAAATCAGTAATATCTCCGGCACGGGATTCGGCGACCTGCCCCAGTTCGGTAATAGAAAAATTGTGACCTCGATCCGATTACGTGACGGCGAAACAAACATTCTTGCGGGCCTAATTCGAGACGATGAGCGAGAAGTATTAGAGGGTGTACCTGGCTTTAATCGCATTCCTGTCCTAGGCCGGTTGTTCGGGCGAAGCAAAACAGAAACGCAAGAGACGGACATCATTCTAACGCTTACGCCGCATGTGATTCGTGGAATTGAAATCGAAGAAAACGACCTCCTTCCCTTCACGGTCGGCCGTGACGTCACGTCCAGCCTGGCCGGCGGCTCTCCCGTCCAACTACAGCAACAAGTTCAGCCCCAACAGCAACCACGCGCGCTAGCACCAGGACAGCAACCCGTCTTCCCGCCAAGCCAACCCGACCAACCAGCGCCACGCTAAAACAGCTCGCTACACGCCTATTCCACAGACACGTGCGCTCCAAGCGAACGCAGTCTCGTCACAAGATTTCCGTAGCCCCGCTCAACGGTCTCGAGTGGTCCTATACGACTCACGCCGTTTGCGGCGAGCGCTGCCGCGATTAAAGCCATCCCTGACCGTAGGTCACGAGCATCTAAACTGCGTCCACTGAGAACTGTAGGCCCGTCAACAATGATCCGATGCGGATCACAAAGGAACAAATTAGCACCCATTCCGCTCAGTTGCTCCAAAGCAAATAATCGGAGTTCATACATCCAATCATGAACCAAGGTGCGCCCTTCGGCTTGTGTGGCCAAGACTGTCACCAGACTCACCATATCGCTTGGAAAGGCAGGCCAGGGAGCAGTCGTAATCTGCCGACAGCCTTTCATCTTAGAAGCCCTAACGATTAATCGTTCATCATTCGCGTCGCAGTCAAGCCCCAATCGTTTCAAGACACTGATGATCGGTTCCAGATCTGTAGCCCGAGCACCGTGCACTGCAATATCGCCACCCGTAATTGCTCCAAGAACAGCCCAGCTGCCCGCTTCGATGTAATCGCCTTGTAACTGATGCGTCGCTCCCTTCAGTTTCGAGCCACCGTGAACTCTTAACGTAGAAGTTCCAGCGCCTTCGATCTCAACCCCCATCGCCGAAAGAAAAGTGCACAATTCGACCACATGAGGCTCAGAAGCCGCGTGACGGATCTCCGTAATACCTTTGGCGGCAGCGGCTGCAAGAACGGCGGTTTCTGTTCCTGTAACCGATGCCTCTTCAAGGTAAAAAGAAGCAGCCTTCAATCCGTCGGTCGCATCGAGAACATGACCGATACCGTCACGTTCTCTTACCCCCATCTCCCTCAAAGCCTGTAAATGAACAGACAATGAACGCCGAGCCGGGAAATCTCCACCAGGCGGCGCAAGCTTTGCTGTCCCGAGGCGAGCCAACAGCGGCCCTATGAGTAACACCGAGCCGCGCAATCGTCCCACCAAACCCGGGTCTGGCTCATCTGAAGATATCTTTGAACAATCCACCCCCAGTGTCGTTGTTCCTTTCCGTTCGACGACCGCTCCTAAGCCGGACAACAGCCCTGCCATGACATCGACATCTCGAATACATGGCATGTTCGTCAACTCACACAACTGGTCTGTTAGTAAGCATGCCGCAAGTAGTGGTAGCGCCGAATTCTTATTGCCTTCAACATCGATGCGGCCGCCCAACTTGTGGCCACCGTCAACAACAAGCGTTGAACTACGGTTTTCGTTAAATTGCTTCGACATTTCCGTTAGTCAAACTCTCCAAGCAATGAGATCTCAGGCACGAGCTTCACATTAAATTTTTGCTCAACAGTTTCCTTGCACCGCTCCATCAGTACCTTAACGTCAGCGGCTGTGGCATTCCGGCGCGTCACAAAGAAGTTCGCGTGCCTCTCAGAAACCCGTACCATTCCCTCGGCGCATCCCTTTAAGCCGGCTGCATCAATTAACGCTCCAGCCGAACAGGGCATCCCTGAAACTAATTCGGTATCAGTCATCATCGGATTCCTAAACACGCAGCCCGCACTCGGCTCAGCAACCGGTTGCGTCGATTTCCTGAACTCTAACGACCTGTGTGCAGCTCGGCGTAAATCGGTGGAACTTGCCTGACCCGTTTTAAATTCAGCCCACAAAATAAGCTCTTTCGTGTTTTGTATCCTGCTTTTGTCATACCCAAAGTTCATCTCAGATACCAACACATCTACTTGATGCCCGTCCGCTTCGACCAAACCAACACCTCGGAGCCTTTCGCTCAAAAGGCGACCGCCGAAATGAGCATTCCCTGCAACTGCTCCACCGACAGTGCCAGGCGTTCCCGCCCACGTTTCAATTCCACTAATTCCTCGTCGTACCATCCACCGTACAAGACCATTCAACGTAACCCCAGCAGAAGCGCGCACACTGTCAGCTGTCGGGCAACAAATCTCGCCGTGACGGGCACGGACTACAAGTCCTCGTACGCCTCGATCGCTAATGAGTACATTCGAACCTCCACCGAGCATCGTAACCGGTATATTCAATTGGTTCGCGGCTTTACGTACTGCAACCAATTCCTTTTCAGTTCTCGCCTCGAGAAAGAAATCAGCCAAACCACCAACCCTAAACGTCGTGTATGGCGCTAAAGACCAATCTCGATGGACCCGTTCGCGTCCAGTTGCTTCTGATAAAACGTCTATTATGTGCTTCCCGTTGAAGTCGTCCGACGGTGTCTCTTTCTCTCTCATTCCGCCGACGCCATCAATTCTTCCAGTTCAACCAATGC
>CAUZRA010000208.1:0-3854 GCA_963582035.1 Vicinamibacteria bacterium
GGCAACGGTCTGTTTTTGCATGTAATGGTTTATGGCATTGCCAGCAAAATTTCCCGGTTGATGGTGTGGAAGATCGAAGTCGTTTTTGGACGCTCGAAATCTGTAGTTCTTGCGGACCTTCAGTTGGGTTGCCAGTCCCCGTCTGTTCCTCAATGGATGTCGGACGGTTCTGGGGTCCGTATGACAGTTCAAGGTCAGCAATTAATTCTGATGCACGTTGGTAACGAGCTGAAAGCGTTGGCGCAAGTGCGGTCATCACGATGTCGTTGATTGGCTTTGGGACACCAGGGTTTTCTAGTCTCGGCGGCCGAACAAGTTCACCACTGATCAACTTGTCAAGATCAGTGGGTGCAGGTGTTTCGTAGGGTAGCGAACCGGTAAGCATTTGATACATCGTGATACCAAGTGAATATATGTCCGACGCAAAGACAGCTTTTCCCTCAAATTGTTCCGGAGCCATATATGGGGGACTGCCAATAACTGTCGTGCCATGAGCGGCAATTTCTAAGAATCGAGAAGTGCCAAAGTCTGCAACCTTTAATGTTCCAGAATTGGACACAAGCACATTTGGCGGTCTTAGATCGCGATGGATCACTCCTTGTCGATGAGCGTGGTCGATAGCGGTCGCGATTTGTCTGGTGTAGTTAACGACACGGGCGGTGTCGAGTGCTCCGTCACGAGAGATAATGTTTTCTAGAGTGTCTCCGTTGACGTATTCCATTACGATGAAAAAAATATCATCTTCTTTTCCGGCTGTTGTAATGGAAACGATGTTTGGATGATCAAGCGTTGCGAGTAGCCGCGGCTCCCGAAGTAGCTCGCTAAAGTTGAGGGTTTGCTTATGTGGCACTTTAATCGCGACGTCTTTGTCAATCCAGGTGTCTTTGGCAAGATAGACGGCACCGAAGCCGCCACTGCCAAGCGGAGAAAGAATTTTGTACTTTCCTAACGACTGTCCTCGAAACAGCATAGGGAGATGAAAAGTATAGCGTGCGCGGTTTTTAGCGGTTGTAGGAGTCTGACATTTTAGAGATCTGACCACATAAAACGAAAAACAGATAGTGCTATGGCAGGAACTGCTTCAGCTCGTAGTGTATTCATCCCAAGAGTGATCGGGGCGTAGCCGCCAGTCTCTGCCAGTCGTATTTCTTCGTCGGTCCATCCGCCCTCTGGCCCAATGGCGATAGAAGCCGTTTGTGGTCTGGTGGTGGCGGCGAGTTCCTGTAGTGGCGTGAACCTATGCCCTGGCGTGTGTCTACTTGGTTCTACAAGTAGGAGTTTTTGTTCCGCGTGAATCGACTGGGTTTCAAGGTACTGACTGAATTGAAAAGGTGGACTTATTACTGGTAGATGAGATCGGCCACACTGTTTGGTGGATGCAATCGCGATATCGCGCCATCTCTCGGCCAACCTGTTACTGTCTTTCCTGATTTTGAAACCTCGGCTCCTGAGAGTGATCAGCGGAGTTATCACAGAGGCTCCCAGCATGGTGGCATCGCGCACGACCGCGTCGAATTTTCTTCCTGCCAGCAGTGCGATACCGATATTGATTGTTATTGTTGATTCTTCGGTCGCACAAACTGGCTTGCCAAGACTTACAGTGACTTTTTTGTCCGTAGCGTGTTTGATAGTGGCTTCCCGTTCGTGCCCACGCCCGTCAAAAAGTTGGACGTTGTTGCCAGGTTGCAATCGAAGTACGCGTGTTAGGTGTTGCGCTTCCTCAACCGGTAGCTTCGCTTCTTCCGAGTGGCGCGAGAGGGTTGGGAGATAGAAGCGTGGCAACGACATTACTACCTACATTTAAGTTTAGCAATGGTAACGAAACACGAGGCATACCCAGCCATCTTCTTCGTGGCGAGATTCGACCGCAAGTGTACTTTCGAATGCCATTAGGGTGGTTTGTTCCTCAGATTCAGTTAGCCCACTGGCCATAAGTAGACCGGAAGGCCTACCCAATGTCTCGAACAAAGATTGGTGTTTCTGGAAGGTCGGACCGGTCAGATTGGCGAGGATGATATCGGGTTTGGGGAGATGAAAGTCCTGAAGTTCACTTAGCTCAGTATGAATGGTCCTGATACGTGTGGAGACGCCGTTACGGTTAATGTTCTGCCGTGCATTCGTCAGTGCATCGATGTCACGCTCTACGGCTGTTACGGTGGTTGCGCCAAGTAATACGGATGCAATCGCTAAGACACCAGATCCTGTGCCGATGTCTAGGACGTGCCTACTTTTCTGTAAGGTAGTCTTGTGTTCTAAGAGACTCTTTAAGACAAGTCTTGTGGAAGCATGATGACCGGTGCCAAAGCCCATTGATGGATCGATTTCGATAAGGTAATTACTAGTATTTTCATGCGACACGCGGTCCCAGGGCGGTGTCACGATCAGGTCCCCTATTTTCACGGCACGAAGATTACCAAAGGATCGGTTGGCCCAATTGTCATTAATTAGGTCTACGGCGGTGACGGAGAGCACGTCAGAGCCGAAGCCATGCTCAATGGCTTTAAAGGCGTGGTCACGGTCGTTCTTAGAAAAGAAAAAAATGCGCCGACAATGCACAGTTGGACTGCTTGTTATGTCGATGTCGACATCTTCAATGGCGAACGGTTTGTAGTCGTCTATCAATGCATCGAGTCGGTTCCATAAAGATTGTGGATGGCCTGGAAGTGTGACGTCGAGAACCGGCCGTCGGTCATCACGCAGAACTGCTTTATCCAAAAATATCTTTCACTCGTTCAAAAAAAGGACGAACGTCGGAAGGATGACCGTTCCCCCTCCTGTCCGGTTCGAAGGTTCGTTGGGGCATAGTTTTATCCAAGTCTTCGATTAACTGTTTTTGCTCAGACGAAACCGACGTGGGAACGTCAACCTTAACATCAATGAAAAGGTCTCCTCGACCACGTCCGTTTACGTGAGGCAATCCCTTGCCTCGGAGTCTAAATCGTGTGCCTGAAGAGGTGCTCTTAGAAATATGAAGGGTTTCTTCATCTTCAAGTGAAGGAACCGCGACTGTACCGCCGAGCACAAGTGTAGGGTACGTCACAGGTATGACGCAAAGAATGTCACTCTCATTCCGCGTAAATACTGGATGGTCTTTAACGTGCAGGACGACGTAGAGGTCGCCTGCAGGCCCACCTTTTGGGCCGTGCTCCCCTTCGCCTTGTAGACGAAGCTGTTGCCCTGTATCAATTCCAGCCGGAACTTTGACGGTTAGTTTCCGCTCCCGACCCACACGGCCATGCCCGCGACAGGATTCGCATGGATTAGAGATCGTTTGGCCATTACCTCCGCATCGGTCGCATGTTCGTGCAACAGTAAAAAATCCTTGTTGATATCGAACCTGGCCATGACCACGACAGTGTTGGCATGTTTTTGGTGAAGAACCGGCGGCAGCGCCTGAACCGCCACAATTCTCACAGGTTTCTTCACGAGGAATTTGAAGAGTGGCCTCTGTTCCGGCGGCTGCTTCTTCAAGCGAGATCTCTAGGTCGTAGCGCAGGTCAGATCCCCGCGCCGGCCCGCTTCTTCGACGACCACCGCTGCTGAATCCGAATATGTCACCCAGTCCACCGAAGATGTCATTGAAGTCAGAGAAGATGGTGGGATCAAAACCTTGTGCTGAGCCGGCACTTCCTACTCCAGCGTGTCCAAATTGGTCGTATCTTGCTTTCTTTTCGGCGTCAGCCAGCACGGAATACGCCTCAGCGGCTTCCTTGAAATGTTCCTCGGCTGATTTGTCACCAGGATTACGATCCGGATGGTATTTAAGCGCTAGTTTTCGATATGCACTTTTTAATTCTTGGTCGCCGATGTCTCTTGAGACGCCGAGGATTTCATAATAATCACGTTTGCTCACG
>CAUZRA010000209.1:0-3837 GCA_963582035.1 Vicinamibacteria bacterium
CTCCATCGAAGCGATCATCTCTCGTATTTCACGCCAGGCGCGGTGATGATGCGCAGGCGAACTAACGGGTACTACGGAAACGCGCGAACCGGTGAGCATGCCGTCGCTATGATCGTGTCGTTGGATATTGACCATATCGATCAAGCCGGTAGCCGACAACATGCTATCAACTTCGCCCTGAAGCTCCGGCTGAAGATCCAGAATCGCAGCAGCGAACATGTCACCGGCAATGCCGCCAACCACATCCAAGTGCAAATGATTGAAATGCTGGGAGCTCATGACCCCCAATGGTACCAAATCGGGAGACTTCGTCGAATCACGTGCGAGTTTGTAGCTCAGCCTTAATCAGACATTAGCCAGTATGGCCTACAATCATTCGAAGCATCCTACGCGGTTCGTCATAGTCATTAACCGCCTTATGCATCGTAGCCCGGTTGTCCAAACCAAGCAGCATGCCTTTCTCCCAATGATGTCTATGCTGGTATTTCTCGTTCAAGCTATGGGCGAACAATGCATCCAGAAGCGCGTCACCTTCAATGCGAGGTAACTCGTTAATGCACATCGTATAACCGGGATTGACGTAAAGAACCTTCTCTCCAGTCATAGGATGCCGGCGAACGAGCGAATGCATTACGTCTGGGTGAGCACTCTCTTGAGAATCCGTCAACTTCGGCGTTCCACCCCCAGTATTCCAACCAAATCGATGGGTTGCGGTCAGATTCTCGATCCTTTCTTTGGTTGCCGTGGGTAAATCAGCATAGGCCGCTGCCAAATCGGCCACCAGCGTATCGCCACCTTGCGTTGGTAGATGGGTCGCATAAAGAAAGATGGCATCAGAGGGCTCGTTCTTGTAAGTGAGGTCCGTATGCCAAAATGATCCCGCGGGCGTTGCCGTTGTACGTGATTCGGGGCTATCCATGTTGCGGGCAATGATTGAAACCTCATCGGTTTCTGGGTGATGATACTGATCCAGAATGTGTGGCACTAACGGACCGAAATGCCGGCCCAAACGACACAGCCAACCAACGTCTTCATCAAGATCATGCACAACAATCGCCCGGTGACTCACAAGGGCATCGTGGAGGGTAGCCAACTCGTCATCACTCAGTGGTTGTGAAGTGCTGATTCCACGTATTTCAGCTCCAAACCCATCGGGGGACACTGAGACTTCCATACTCACAGAATCTCGCACACCATATCAAAACCTAACCGCGGTGATCTCTTTAGAAGGCGATCGCCATCACCATAACCTAGATTGCACAACAAGTTCGACTTGATCGTGGTGCCTGCGAAGAATTCAAGATCAACAAGCTTGTTATCAAACCCCGACATAGGCCCACAGTCGAGGTCGTGGGCCCGCGAGGCAATAATTAGGTACGCACCCTGCAGGGAACTATTGCGAAACGCTACGGTCTCGGATGCCTGCGGCTTTTCCTGATAAGCCGTTTGAACTTCCGGTTTGTGTGGGAACGTGACATCGGCGTTACGCCAGAACTCAATGTCGTAACCCAAAATGGCCGTAACAGGCGCGCTCATGGTTTTTTCAACATTGCCTGGCGTTAACGCGGGGCGCAGCCTTTCCTTAGCATCATCGCTTTTCAAAAAAACCAGACGGGCCGGGGACCCGTTAGCACTGGTCGGCCCTTTTTGCATTAAATCATAGATGGATCGCAGTGTTTCATCGGGCACATCACGTTCATGCCACGCATTGTGTGTGCGCGCCTCCGACAACAGGCGCCTTACCGTATCGTTATCAATTGCAAGACCTCTCAGATTCTTAACCGCGCGCTGTGCTGCTAAATCTCGATCGTCGAATTCAATTAGCGGATCAGACATAAGTACGTTAAATCTCCGGTGCAAGGACAAACTGATGATCCAGCTTGAAATAAGGAATAGGTAAATTGAAACGTGTCGATTCTTCAGGGTCATCACACTGAGTGAAATCTACAATTAAACTTGCTTTGACCGCCTGCACAACATCTCCATCCAAGTACTCGCTTCCGGCAACGAAAAGATGCGTAGTAACCCGCTGGTAACCATCAGCGGTGATAATGAAATGCAGGTGAGCAGGTCGCCATGCATGACGGCCTGCTGCCAATAGCATGCGCCCGACAGGTCCATCAGTGGGTACCGGATATGGGGCTGGTTTCACTGTACAAAATGCAAAACGGCCCGTTTCATCAGTTTTAAAGACACCACGAAGATTTCCATCGGGAAACTTGTTCGGTTGTTGTACGTCATAAAATCCGTCGGGCCCTGCCTGCCACACATCCAGACGGGCTTCACTCACCGGCTCCCCATCTAGTCCCCTTACCGAGCCTGTTACCAGGGTCGGTTCGCCATCCCCACTCTCCGAGATATTAGCGCCGTAAGGGAGCGACTTCGCGTTCTCGACGAAAAAAGGCCCAAGCACAGTAGTCTCTGTCGCGCCTTCGGGTTTTTGATTGGAAATGGCATCGACCAACATCGTAATGCCGAGGGTATCGGATAAAATGATAAATTCCTGACGTTTATCATCACTCCAATGTCCCACTTCAGTTAAGAAACGAATGGCCTGCTCCCATTCCGCCATAGTGGGCTCGACCTCTCTCACAATGTCATGGAGATGCCTTACCACGGAGGTCATCACTGCTTTAAATCGTGCGTCAGGCGCATCATCGAGGCGACCGATAGCCTCCAGCGTGATGTGTTCGTTATTCAATCCGGCACCTTTCTTTTTTTGCGACCCTTATGCAGCCTCGAGAATGGCTCCTTCAGGCAAGATTCCCGCCAACGTCATCGCGTTGGCAATGCGATTTTTCTCCGCCGAATCCGGTGTCACTAAGGGCGGCCTAACCGCCGCCGAGGGAATCCGGCCCAAAGCCACTAGCGCCACCTTCATACGGTTGTGCATATCAACAAACGGATCGGCATAAAACACGTCTGCGGTGGCCCGAATTCTCTCATTCAGGTCTTTCGCAATGTCCAGGCGGCCTTCCCGAATGGCATTAAACAAAGCCACCTGCAAGTCCGCGATGACACTGCCCGATCCCGACAACAACCCCTTGCATCCCAGCACTAATGAACTCAATAACCAGGAACTGTGTGTGGTCAGAACATTGACGGGGCGAGCTAATGACTGCAAGGCCTGGATTTGTCTCTCATGTTGTTGGACGTTGTTGCACCAATCCTTAATGGCGCAGACGCTCGGCACTACATCGCAAATTTGGAGTAACGTTTCCAGGGGATAACCTTGCCCACTTGCCAAAGGGTATTGAAAGACAATGATGGGAAGATCCGTTGCCTCCGCGATGACTTCAAAATGCTTGATCGCCATTTCGGGGCGAGATTGGGCGCCCAAGCTGAACGGATTGGGAGGAAACACAAGCAGCGCGGAAGCACCCCCATCGTCCGCCATGCGGGCCAGACGGGCAGCCTCTAGGCTGCCATCGGCGTAAACTCCATTGACAATGGGTAACTGGTCACCCACTTCGTTCAGGGTGAGTGCTAGCACTCGGACCTGTTCTTCGAACGTACACGACGCCACTTCAGAGGAATGCGCGTTCGTTGCCAACGCTGACAGACCCGTTGTGCTCGCGACATAGCGCAGATGTTGCCGATAAGCGCTCTCATCAATCGATAGGTCCCCTAGAAACGGTAGGAGAACCGCAGGGATAACCCCTTCTGGCACAAAAGTCATTCGTTTAGGCATTGCTACGACTCCCTGTCTGCGCAAGAGCCTGTCGATCAACGTTTCTCGACGATGCTCCCCCGCTCAATAACAAACGTCTGATCCAGCAAATGGCTGATATGGGCATCGTTGGATTCTGCGACTAGAACTGCCTGCCCCTCATCTTT
>CAUZRA010000210.1:0-3835 GCA_963582035.1 Vicinamibacteria bacterium
CAATATGGCTTTCGAACCATCGTCTGCCGTGACGGTGTCGGGGATCGTGCCGAGGGTCCCCATCACGCCAATCTCTTTGACATGGATTCGAAGTACTGTGACGTAAAGGTTGAACAGGAGATACAAGAACACCTTGAGTCATTGGTTGTGTCTGGCGGAATGCAGGGGCGCGCTGATAACGAGTTTCGTCAATGGTGGCAAGGAAGATTGCCAACGCGGGTTGATTTCTGAGGACTTTCTGCATGACCTCAAACTCACGTAACTCTGGAAACTCTTTTTCTGAACTGCTTGATGCGAATCGAAAGCAGCTCGAGAAGCTCTATTCGAGCGTCAATATTGAGTCTTCTCGCCTAAGTTCGAAACCGGGGAGTGGCGAGGTATCGGTTGTTCGGCTAACCGACGAATCCCGAAAGCATTTGGGCGATCCCATTGAATGGTTGGAGCAACATTATGCCGACATGTGGCGACATGAAATACGAGATCGTCGTGTCGAGGGTGGTGAGATGCTCGTGTTAGTGCGGTTAGAGCTGCCTGCGCTTGGCATCCGCAAAAGTCAGTTCGGACGAGCGCCATTGAACGAGCATTCAAGTAGGCCACTAGAGCGGGGTCAGAATGGGGGTATCAGCGAAGAGCGGCAGGCGTGCGATGCGGCTGTGCGGGACGCGCTTAGACGGTGTATCGAACTGTTCTGAACGGTCGATCGTGGATGTAAGTTGTTGGGGATGATGACCAGGTCGTGAAAAATATTAAACCATTTAACTTGCGGAATCATTCTGGTTTTTCTATCCGATCTGATGACTTTACGGGCCAGCACGTTGTGTTCTGTTGCGTCCCTTTAGGCGCTTTACCGGTTTTTTCCTTCGAAACTAATAAGTTTGCACAGCTTGTTTCGCGTTTGGGTTCTCGAAATGTTCGAGTGGTCGTCATCACTCAAGGGGGGCTTGGGGCCAATCAGGATTTTGCGATGCGCATCGGAGGCTCGATAGACGTTTTGCTCGATGCCGATGGCACAGTCTCTCAAATGCTTAGAAGTGTTTGCGGCCAGGACCGCGTTGACTACCAAACGTTTTTTTCGGTTTTAGGGCCGATGGGCAAACTGGTGAAATGGTTGAATGCTGGTGACTTGGAAGATGGACTGGAAGCGTTAAATGATTACTTCTCGGCTAAACGATTAATCGGCGATCGTGTTCCGAATGTGCCGATTCAACAATTGGAACATGGAAAAGCACTAACGCGCAGTTCCGGTGAATGGTTCGCGGAAAAGCGAGTGGTAGTTTTCGGAGTGCCTGGTGCGTTTACGCCTGTCTGTAACCTAGAGCACCTACCGGGGTATATCGCCGCTGCAGAACAAATGCACGCGAGAGGCGTGGACCAAGTTGTCTGTATTGCCGTGAACGATGCGTATGTGATGGATGCGTGGGCGCGTGCTACTAAAACCCCGAGTAAGGTCGCCATGTTGGCAGATGGGAGTGGCCGCTTTACGAGAGGGATGGGCTTGTCACTGGATCTGAGCGGCGCAGGGCTTGGTATGCGCTCCCGCCGTTATGCGATGGTCGTCGAAGGAGGAGTCATCATTCACATGAACGTGGAGGCAGGATTTGATGTCCGTGTCAGTGGTGCCACCTCAATGCTCCAATTGTTAAACCACTGAGACGTAGTATCAGCTAGCCGGAGCTAGGATTTGTTGTCGTTGGCCGATAAAGTCATCCATTTCTGGAAGATTGGTGTGGTGGGTGGCTCAAGGTGGGTGTCTGACAGACACTTGGCTTTCAACTCTTCGACGGTGCCACCAAAATCAAATAATTCAATCTTGCCTCGTGACGATGAAAGTTGGCGACGCAACTCAGCCGTAGCGGTGTCATTAACTTTATTGTCGGTGGTGATGACGACGCCGTAACGTTTTGCGCCTTCGGGCGAAACCAATCGCCTTCGGACATCTAACGCTACGGTGGCGGGGTCACGCTCAAGGGGGTCGCCCCAACCACCACCCCCCCAGGTGTTGAAGTAAAGAGTATCTCCGGGTAACACTTTGACTCGATCACATTTAGAAGGCATCCATTCTGATTCACCAGTGTCGCGCACCATCAGTTTTGTACTGCGTTTTCCTGGTCCCCCGCCATTCACACCCCAAGGATGGGTAAGCCAACGATCATCATGGATGGAAATTTCTCCAGGCTCAAGAAACTGATAGCCCATGGATAGGCCATTACCCCCCCTATGTAGCCCGGCACCGCCACTATCGACAATCGTTTCATACTGAACAATTCGCAATGGAAAGTATGCCTCCAGGAACTCGTTAGGTACGTTGGTAAAGGCGGGCCACAGTGAATGGCCGTCCGGGCCATCGCCCGCGGGCCGCCCGGGGACTCCGCCAAAGCCGATCTGATAGAGCTGATACCACTCACCTTCTTTGTCATAACCGGAATACATAAAGTGGGGACTGTCAGAAAAACCGGCAGCACACAACGCATCTGGTGAGCTTTGGCCGAGCAGGCCGCTCATGACGTCAAAAATTCGCGCTAGCATATGCGTCCGTGAACTCAATGCTGCGGGCCTGATCGGCTTCAGTATAGATCCGCGGGGAATCCTGACGTCGACCAGATCATAAAAGCCATCATTAAAAAGTATTTGCGGGTCAAAAAGATTAATAAAAAATGCGCCCAGGAACATTTTGAACATCTCCTCATTTAAGAGGAAATTGACCGAACTGATGGACTGTGGGTCAGTTCCCGCGAAATCGAAAATGACCATTTCTCCGTCGCGCCACATGGTGCATTCAATTTTATACGGACCCATGCCCATTCCGTCGTCATCGATATAGTCAATAAAGTGTTGTTTTGATTCGGGAATCACCTTGTTAAGAATGGATCCCATGGCACGTTTGTTTCGATCCAGCATCTCTTGCATTGCCGATATCAACGGGTCGACTCCAAAGCGTTCGACCATTTCAACAATACGTCGTTCCGCCAGGCGAAGCGCTGCTACCACCGCATTGAAATCTGAGCGATTCCATTCCGGGAGGCGACAATTGCGAAGAATCATTTCCAGAATTTCTTTGTTTAGTTCACCCTTGCGATAGATTTTGACCGGAGGAATCTGAATGCCTTCTTCAAATATTTGCGCAGCATCGGTCGGTAGACTGCCAGGCACCTTGCCACCGATGTCGGTCATGTGTCCAAACATCGCAGCCCAGGCCACGATCCGTCCATCGATGTAGATGGGCATCATCATTAACCAATCGTTCAGGTGGCTGATGGCACCGTTGCAGGTGTACGGGTCATTGGTCAGAAAAATGTCGCCTTCTTCAATGGTGCCGTCGTAACCTTGCTGAAAACCCCAGAAGAATGATCCGAACTGGCCGACCACCATTTTTCCTTCCTGGTTAGCTATCATAGGAAAGGCGTCGTGTTGTTCACGTATGCCCGGTGACATGGCGGTCCTAAACAGCACCGCGTCCATTTCTGTCCGCGCATTACGTAAGGCATTTTCGATGATGTCTAGCGTAATCGGATCAACGGCGACCGATTGAAACGGTTTCGTATTGCTTTGTATCAGTTGTGCTGGCATGTTTAGGAGTCCCGATATCTACACGTTGATCGGATTAATTAGAATATTCCCTACGGGATCTACGTCACCTGCATGGTTCGGCAGGATCAGAGTGGTTGAGTCCATTTCAGTAATGATGGCTGGGCCCACAATTCGATCGCTATACCTGAATTGCGATCGATCATAAATCACTGCGCCATGATCATGCCCATCGACAAAGATATTGGTTTGAGCGTAAACGGCGCGCTGGGGGTCGCCACCGCCTTCGGGGAGTCGCTGTGCCGTCGCC
>CAUZRA010000211.1:0-3811 GCA_963582035.1 Vicinamibacteria bacterium
GCGTACGCTTGCTGAGGCTAAGACTAGTTCGGCGGAACGACGGAAACGCACCGCTGTTGCCGAGGCCGAAAGTCGGCAGGCATTAGGACGGATTGCCGTTCCTGTCATGAGGACGATAGCGTCTGTAATCACTGCCGAAAGTTACCGGTGCTCCATTTCGACACCGAATGGAGCTGTTCGGTTATCGTTCGACTCGCCTCGAGATGCCTACATCGAAGTAGTTATTGATACAGCAAACGATCCACCCGCCCTGATCGGCCGAACCGGACGTACTCGTGGAAGTCGAGTACTCAGTGACGAGCAGGTAATTGTGGGGCATCCAGCAATTGGTCAGTTGACCGCAGAGGATCTAGTGTCATTTGTTCAGCGCGCATTATTACTAGTAATTGACCGTTAATTAATTACCAGAAAATGGTTTCGAGGTATCTCTTGCCTATTTGGGATCGTCTCTAAACAATCATTAGACCGCACCACTTTGCCTGAGGTGTTCGACCTCTTCCATTGACAGGCCGAGTTCTCTAAGAACTGTTTCGGTATGTTCGCCGAGTAACGGTGGCGGTGTGCGTACGGCACCAGGCGTATCGCTTAGCTTAATTGGCACACCAAGTTGTCGGATGAGTCCTGCAGCCGGGTGATCGAGTGCCACGACCATTGCGCGCTCAATGATCTGTGGGTCACTAAAGAGTTCGTCGAGGTCACGCACACCACCACACGGAACACCGGCCTCTTTAAGTTTTGAGAGCCATTCTTCTGCTGGTCGCGTTTTTAATCGTTCGACTAATAATGGACGCAACTCATCGTGCGCCGAAACCCGATCTTTATTTGTTTTGAATCGATCATCATCTGCAAGTGTTTCAAGTTGTAGCACACCACAGAATGTTTGCCACAGTTGATCATTGCCAACCGCCACGACGAGGTCGCCGTCTGCTGCCTCGAGCGTTTCGTAGGGGACGATTGTTGGATGTCGGTTGCCCAAACGTGCGGGTGCGGTTTCGGTCGCAAAATAAATACCCGCCTGATAGGTCAGAAGTGCCGTAACAGCATCTAGCATGCCGACATCAACAAACTGTCCGCGTCCTGTTCGATGACGAGCAAGTAAGGCGATTGCGATGCCGTAAGCGGAGAACATGCCGGAGACAATGTCGGCGATTGCGACGCCTAGGCGATAGCCGGGACCGTCATTTGAGCCCGTGATACTCATAAGACCGCCTTCACCCTGGATCACGGCGTCGTAACCCGGCTCGCGGCGTCTCGGTCCAGTTTGTCCGAAACCAGAGATAGAGCAATAAACAAGATCGGGTCGCTGTTTTGATAGAGACGTGTATCCCAATCCCATTTTGTCTAGTGTTCCAGGTCGAAAGTTTTCTACGAGTACATCAGACCGTTCGATTAAGGCGTCGAGTACCCGGCGTCCTTCAGGGTGTTTTAGATTTAACGTAACGCTTTCTTTATTACGATTGATACTCAGGAAATAGGCGCTCTCTCCATTTTGGAACGGTGGCCCCCACCCACGTGTGTCATCACCTTTTCCGGGTTGTTCGACTTTAATGACGCGAGCGCCCATGTCGGCCAGCATCATCGTGCAATATGGACCGGACAACACTCGCGTGAGATCTAGGACGGTAATACCGTCGAGTGCGCTTGGTGTATTCGATGTCTGTGTAGTGTTCATCAGTTGACTTCTTTCACGTAACGTTGAGTGTTCTAAGGCGATGGATGGATAAGAGATCAGCCATCAGGGCATATGCTGTGTGAGTGACTCCAGAGTTTGTTTTACTGATCATCAGTGGCCCAAGTATGTCTGTGTCTATTAGGAGACCCTTTGCTGTCCCCGATAATCTCGCGAGCGGGTCACTAGGCTCCAGAAGACGAGGGGCGACTGTCGCGACGCCCCCAGTACTGTGGCGCTTAGCCTCAGCGATAAGCTTAACGGCGCGGCCATCTTGATGCGCCCTGCGGACGTCTCTTTCATTGACCGTTCGGAGGCTTTTGCGTTTGACCTCATGCGGGTTGATGTTGGCGTCAAAAAGCACGTTGGCAAGAATGGAGGCTTTTGCAGCGGCATCCCACCCTTCAATATCTATTTCAGGATCGGATTCGGTAATCCCAGCTTCTTGCATGTCGATTACAGCTTTTGAAAGGGTTTGACCTCGTTCCATTGCCGTCAAGAGATAATTCGTTGTGGTATTGACGACGCCCCGGACGCGCTCCACTCGCACACCGGGGAGCGTTTCTTGGATGAGACTGAAGACCGGAAGTCCGTCTAGTACCGCCCCTTCAAATTTAAACAATGAGCCCCGAGAGGTTGCAAGGTCAGAGAGTTCACGATAGGCGAAGGCAGCAGGCCCCTTGTTTGCCGTAATTACATCAGCAGGTATTGCGAGCGCAGTTCGCACGTGGTCGACACTAGGCTGCCCTTTGTCGAGACTGAAAGGTGTGTTTTCAACAACGACCATTCGATTCTCTTTTGAGCGTTTCGGGTATAACTCCGACAATTGTTTGAGAAGCCCCAAAGCGCTAGCCGGTTGTGGCCCCATAGTCGAGTCGTGGCACATGTCAAGCAATTCCCCGGTCGTTGCCAGATTGACAAGGGCTTTACAGTCGATGCCTTCCGTGGATACGGCGCAATGATGTCGTCCTGTTGCGACTCCGACGACACGCCACTGAAAATCGAGCGCAGGCGATCGTTGCATTAGTAGTTTGACGAAGGCTTGGGCTACTGCGCCAAAGCCGAGAAGCACAAGGTCAAAGGAATAACGGTCGGTCATCAGAGGTGGTGAATATCCTGTCGTGACTGAGGTCAATATCTTTCGAGTATTTGATTTGTGAAGTGGAAGAAAAGAGATTTTTCTACTGGACAGTCAGGCACTGTTTTCCGGAGGCGGATCGTAGCATGCGGAGGAGCGCGTTCGAGTTTCTAATGAGATCAGCTGGTAGCGAAGAATAGGATAGGATTGAGAGCGATGGATGATCATGTGCTGCGCGTCTACGACTCGATTCTCGGAATGCTGTCTGGACCGGAGAATCCGACACCATTGGTACGCCTCAATCGCGTTACACCGTTTCAGCACACGCAGGTTTACGGAAAACTTGAGTGGTATAACCCTTTTGGCGCGGTTAAAGATCGTGTTGCAGCGAATCTGATTGCCGACGGCGAAGCGCGTCATACCGTGCAAGAGGGTCAGAAATTAGTCGAGCCCACATCAGGGAATACCGGGATGGCTCTCGCCATGATTGCGAATGCGAAAGGGTATTCGCTGACGACACCTCTTTCAAGCGAGGTGCCTCTAGAGAAACGTACGATGCTGAGATTTTTTGGTGCTGATGTCCTGGAGCTTGAGGATACGCTCTGTCCTGCACCGGGAGCCCCGGAGGGGGCCATTGCGAAGGCAACTGAGATCAGTGAACGGCCAGACTATTTAATGCTGAACCAGTATGCCAACGAAGCGAATCCTGAGGCACATTACAAGACCACAGGACCTGAGATATGGCGTCAGACTCAGGGGAAAGTCACTCATTTTATTTGTGGTCTTGGTACCTGCGGCACGATTACTGGAACAGGACGTTTTCTTAAGGAGCAGTCCGAGAGTGTTCATATACTTGGCACCCACCCACAGGAAGGCCACGATATTCCTGGCGTCCGTAGTATCCGGCAATTACAACAGACGAAGTTGTTTTTTCCAGACGAGTACGACGGCCTTATTGAGGTAACGAATCAGGAGGCATTTGACCTCTGTCTTCGACTGAATAG
The DNA here is from genome assembly GCA_963582035.1 of Vicinamibacteria bacterium. GTDB lineage: Bacteria > Acidobacteriota > Vicinamibacteria > Vicinamibacterales > UBA8438 > DTWD01. The sequence goes on from CAUZRA010000211.1 coordinate 3,752, forward strand.
GGAGGAAAGTTTGATTGCTGGGCCAAGTTCGGCGATGGCGCTGGCCGGTGCTTTCAAACT
>CAUZRA010000212.1:0-3811 GCA_963582035.1 Vicinamibacteria bacterium
CCGTCTCGGACGGATGAGCCACCTGGAACTAGTCTTACCTTTGAGTCTGTCGACAAGTGCCTGAGGGGAAGCGTGTCTTTGTCTAGATATGGTGAGTTGTTGTTTGCTGAAGGAAATGTTGTGATCGACCCACAGCGAAAACCAACGAGAATCCCTTCTTTAACCCAGGTGTTAACGCGCCAACCCGTGGCAGTCGAAGCATCTGGTTCGGCTGCACGGACATGGCCAGCTGATAATTCACGGCGGAGTGATGCGAATGCAGTTCGCGCTTCGTCAGGGTCTGCATCATTTGCTTGCTTATATAAGTGTTGAATCTGTTCGGCGAGTGTCATCGTGTTTTATTGGGTAGTGTTCGCTGTTACTACGTCCTGGTAAGTTTTAAGTTGTTGAGCACGTCATTAATTTGAGTACGGGATTCATCGGTGGGTGAGACCATCGGGAGGCGATATATTTCTTCGAGTAAACCGAGCGCTGCCATTGCAGCTTTGACGGGTATTGGATTTGACTCAATAAAATTCACCTGCATGAGCGGGAGCAATTGCTCATGCACCTTCCGAGCCTCAGTAAAATTAGTGGCAGTCGCAAGGTCGACGAGACTTACCATTTCAGCAGGTGTTTCGTTGGCGACGACTGAAATGACACCGTGTCCACCGAGTGCGATCAATGGCAGCGTGAATGCGTCGTCGCCGGCCAAAACTGAGAAATCGTCTGGGATCGATTGGCAGATTTCACACATTTGTAGCAGGTTCCCCGAGGCTTCTTTGATGCCGACAATGTTTGGGATTGAAGCTAAACGTTGAAGCGTTGCCGGCTGGATGTTGCATCCAGTTCGACTTGGCACGTTGTAGAGCACGACAGGGAGGTCCGTGCTATTCGCGATTGTTTCGAAATGGCGGTAAAGGCCTTCTTGTGTAGGTTTGTTATAGAACGGCGTAACCGAGAGGACGCCATCGACCCCAGCCTGTGCCATGTCAGCGACGAGCGTAACCGCTGCCTGTGTGTCATAGCTGCCAGCCCCGGCAAGAACTGGGACCTGGCCATTCGCTTCTTTTACGACAAGTTCAGTGACTCGGACTTTTTCCGTATGTGATAACGAGGGGCTTTCGCCCGTTGTCCCGCATGGGACAAGAAAGTGGACACCGCGGTCGATTTGACGGCGTGCGAGTCTTGTAACAGACGCCTCGTCAAGCTTTCCCTCTGTCGTAAACGGTGTGACGAGTGCCGTGCCACAGCCGGTCCAACGTGTGTGCATGTTGTAGTTCCTACTAATCTAGGCCGAGTACGTTTCGCATCGTAAACCAGCCTTGCTTATTCGTAACCCATCGGGCAGCTTCCAGTGCACCACTGGCAAACGTGGCACGGTCGCGTGCCGTATGCGTTAGTGTGATCGTATCGAACGGTCCGTCATACCCAACCGTGTGAGTACCTGGCAGTTTGCCAGCCCGTGTCGATGATATGTCAATCTCACGCGGATAACCGATTTTCTGCATGCTGTTCCTAAGCGCTAAAGCCGTTCCAGAGGGCGCATCTTTTTTAGCGTCATGATGCCCCTCGTGAATCCATGCTCCGAAGTCTTCGTGCTGAGCAAATAGTTGCGCACTCCGCTCGACGATCGCTTCAAACAGATTAACCCCAAGTGAAAAATTCGCAGCATGGACAACTCCGATGTGATTTTCTTTGACGAGCCTCCGCAGCACCGGCTCATCTTTTTCCCATCCGGTTGTACCGATGATGACATTGATTCCCCGTGCTGCGAGCTTGGTTACATTAGAAACAACTGATTCCGGTAGTGAGAACTCAATGGCGACATCAACGTCATTGAGAGAAGATGATTCGAGTCCTTCACCATTACGATTATTATGAATATCAAGTCGCTCGACGACATGACAACCGTGCTCGTCACTGATTGCATCGATGGCTTTGCCCATACGGCCATACCCGACAAGTGCGATACGCAGACTCATCTAATGCCTTTCTGGCCACGGTGTAGCATGAAGAAAGTTAACCCTCATTAGCCAAAGATGCAGAGAGGCGGATTATACTCGCGAGTGTCTTTTCCGGACAGTATGGTTGTGGTTGAGGTCGAAAAACCTGGTCCGCCAGAAGGTTTTCGGCTAACCCGCCGACCATTACCGCATCCAGCTGCTGGTGAAGTTCTTCTACGGGTTGCGGCGGCCGGTGTGAACCGCGCGGATGTTATGCAGCGCCAGGGCAAGTACCCTCCTCCGCCTGGTGCATCGGATATTCCTGGGCTGGAAGTATCTGGGACGGTTGTCACGGTTGGTGAGGGGGTCACGACTTTGTCCCTTGGTGATCAAGTTTGCGCCTTGTTAACTGGTGGAGGCTATGCGGAGTACTGTGTTGTTCCGGCTCCTCAATGTCTTCCGTGTCCTGTGGGCGTGCCATTAATCGATGCTGCGGCTCTTCCTGAAGCGTATTGCACGGTGTGGACCAATGTAATGGAGCGCGGAGGACTAAAAAAGGGCGAAACGTTTCTTGTACACGGCGGAACAAGTGGGATTGGAACAGTAGCGATTCAATTGGCACATTTATTTGGTGCACAAGTATTTGCAACCGCCGGCACAAAAGAGAAGTGCGATGCCTGTCTCAGGCTTGGTGCTGAGCGTGCCATCAACTACAAGAAAGAGGATTTTGTTGAGGCGGTGCGGACTGTAACGGATGGCCGAGGAGTAGATCTCATTCTCGACATGGTGGGCGGCCCATATCTTCAGCGGAACCTTGATAGTCTGGCTGTTGAAGGCCGCCTTGTGCTGATTGCCTTGATGGAAGGTGCCGAGGGTCAATTGGACCTTGCTAAGCTGATGTCGCGTCGGTTGACCCTGACTGGTTCGACGCTACGGTCTCGTAGTGTCGAGCAGAAGGCATCGATTATCCAGGCTTTATCGGAGGTGGTCTGGCCGCGATTATCCAAAGGTGACCTGTATCCTGTGGTTCACGCTCGCTATCCATTGAGCGATGCCGCTGAGGCCCATCGGGTGATGGAATCAAGCACTCATATTGGCAAATTATTGTTAGTGCCCCAGTCGGCTCAGACCTAGTTAATCATTTACGGCAAAGAAGATACGCTGGCTAGGAACACGTTGAGCGTTGTGGTTTCAACGTGCCGCTTTTGAGTTGTTCCTAGCTAGTAGTCAACTCCGAATACGCGGTTGAAGTTTTGACTGAGGATTGCGTTGCGATTCTCTGGTGTGAGGTCGAGCGTGTCGAATACTGTCTGCTGCACATCGAAGAGAGGTTGTTGCCAGCCACGAGGGAAAAATGACGAGTCGGTCCCGAAAAGTATTCTCTCCGGTCCGAGCACATTGAGCGTGTCATGAAAGACATCGACAAGACTGAAGTTGGCCATGTACTTTGTCCAGCTATTTGAACTTGACGTATCAGTATAGATATTTTGGCAAAGGTCGCTCGCCATTAGAAGTTCTTTAAAAAAACCAGCGCCAAAATGTGGGACGATGATTGGAACGGTAGGAAACTGGGAGGCAACAGGAATAAGTGCGAGTGGATTACCGCGTTGGATGTCGAATACTGATCGAAGCCCGAATTTTTTTCGTACACCAATCGACAAAATCCCGCAATGGACAAAGACCGCACAGTTGTACTGAGCAGCTAGCTTGAAAATGTCTTTCACGGACTCGTCGTTGAGCGAATAGTGATGCATTGCCGGAAACAGGCAGGCGCAGCGTAGGCGGTATTCACCGAACGCTCGTTGTACGCGTTCGGCACCATCGGGTGCCGATGGGTTCACCATAAACATGCCGACAAAGCGTTTTGGATGTCGTTCGATCGCTTC
>CAUZRA010000213.1:0-3803 GCA_963582035.1 Vicinamibacteria bacterium
CGTTATCAAGACTACCTGCAATCGCCGTCTGGACCGCGTGGTGCCGTTGAAGTGGGGCGTGCTGCACCAATAGACAACACGCTGGCGAACTCCGAAAGCTTGGCCGACCACCTTAATAGTCAGATAGGGATACGCGTCGATAACGAGTTAGAGATTGAGGTATGCGGAGCGATTATTGGTTGCCTGAATGAGGCAGGTTATTTAGAGGCTACGCTTGAGGAAATCCAGGCCTTGGGTGATGGCGTATGGTCAATTGCGGATATTGAACGCTCATTGGCACATGTTCAATCGCTCGAACCCTATGGGGTAGGGGCACGTGATGTTCGCGAATGTTGGCTTCTCCAAATACCGCAGAGCCCGTTAAAAGATGGAATTGCGGAGGTTCTCGTTCGAAACCACTTCGATACGATCGAGCTCAAGCAATTCGATGATCTAGCGAAGAAACTATCCGTGTCGGTCGATGAGATACGAAATGCGCTTGCGTTGATTAATAGGTTAGATTCCGAACCGGGATTGACGTTGATTCCAATTAAGACTGAGTATCTAGTACCGGACGTCAGGGTAAGTAAGGCGGACGGTACTTATCAAGTTGAATTTATTGATGAAGGCATGCCGCGAGTTCGGGTAAATCCTGAGTTTTCGAAAGTCAGGAAAAACGTGCCGGAAAGTTATCGAAAAGAAAGGCTTGGGAGTGCGAAGACTTTACTTAAATCCATAGACCAACGGAAACTAACAATCCTAAAGGTTGCGAGGAGTATCGTTCAGTACCAAGAAGAATTTATGGACAGGGGGGTGATTTCTCTGCGGCCCCTGGTACTCCGTGAGATTGCGGAAGAGATTGACATGCACGAATCAACAGTGAGTAGAGTGGTACATAACAAATCCATCGATACACCGCAGGGCGTTTTCGAGATGAAATACTTTTTTCCGTCAAGGATTCCGTGTCGAAATGGGGCAGATGTGTCGTCTGTTGTCGTTAAATTAAAGATTGGTGACATTATTAAGAATGAATCCCCGCGGAGACCATTGAGTGATTCGAAGATCCACGCAGTGCTGCAAGGGCACGGTTATGACCTAGCGAGGCGTACTGTCGCTAAATACCGAGACGAACTACAGTTGCCAATTGCTAGCGTGCGGAAGGATTTATCAACGTGACTGCGGACCGATTACTTGGATCGTCTGCGAGGTTTGTCATCTTGACGGGGTTGTCCGGTGCTGGTAAATCCCAAGCCATAAGAGCGCTCGAGGATTTAGGATATTTTTGCGTGGACAATTTACCGGTTTTTCTCCTTCAATCATTTGCAGAGGGTGTTGAGTCTGGTGGGACAACGGCGCAGCCGTCAGCGGTCGTAGCGGATGTAAGAGACCGGAATTTTCAGAAAGAATTTCCAGCAATCTTGCGGGCGTTGAGATCGAAGAAGGCGCTGGGTGCGCGGGTCATTTTTCTTGAAGCAACAGACGAGGCGCTTGTTAGACGGTTTTCCGAGACGAGACGTCCGCATCCATTAGCACCGGATCGCTCCGTCTTAGAAGGTATTGTTGAGGAACGGAACCACTTAGCCGGAATTCGTGCTACCGCGGACTATGTTTTTGATACGTCTAACCTGACGGTACACGAACTACGGAAGTCTTTTATGGAACTGTCGGTAGAGCACACTTCAGCGGAATTGGTGCTCACGGTCTTGAGCTTTGGATATAAATTCGGAGTCCCCCTCGAGTCAGACCTACTGTTTGATGTTCGGTTTCTGACGAATCCGCATTTTGATCCAAAATTACGTGAATTGAATGGACTGGATTCTCAGGTTCAGGATTATTTAGACAAATTGAAGCCGACGCATGAATTCCTCGATAGGACAACGGATTTGCTCGACTTTTTGATCCCAGAATATAGAGCCGAAGGAAAAAGATATTTAACGATTAGCATCGGTTGTACTGGGGGGCGGCACCGTTCGGTGTCTATTGCTGAAGGGTTAGCAGCGAAGATCTTAGTTGGTGAAGGAGTTAGTTTGCGAGTTCAACATCGTGATTTGGAAAAATCATAAATGGACAAGCATGAAGGAGTCGCGAAGGTGGCTGAAGTAAGTCGGATCGAGAAACCGTGGGGCTATGAGCTTCATTGGGCGAAAACCGAAAATTATGTCGGAAAAGTAATTCATGTAATTGCAGGACAAGCGCTGAGTTTGCAGTACCACAATCGGAAAGAAGAAACTCTATTGCTCTGGTCTGGTCGTTTGAACTTTGAACTGCGTGATGGCGAAGAAGTCCGAATATGGGAAATGGGTCCTGGTGATCGCGTACATGTCCGGCCAAAGATGGTCCATCGCATGACCGCGATAGAAGATTCAGACATTATTGAGGTTTCGACAACTGAACTCGACGATGTCGTTCGCCTCGAAGATCGCTACGGTCGTGAGGGGACGTCAGAGGCGTAGCACTAAAATGGAATGTCGTCGTCCGTAAGTTCTTGCGGAGGAACAGCATCGGGTTGGGGCGCGGACTGTGGTTGATAATCACTCGTCGTATTATTAGCAGCGGGTCTGTCTGCTGTGGCGCGAGCGCCACCGACGAACTCAATGCTATCTACTTTTACTTCAGTTGTTGACCGTTTGCCGCCATCTTTGGCTTCCCACTGTCGGGTTTGAAGGCGACCTTCGACGTAAAGTTGCGTTCCCTTTAGCAAGTAGTCCTTGAGGCCTTCCGCTCGTCGGCCCCATATGACAAGACGGTGCCACTCTGTTTTTTCTTTGCGTTCGCCGGTGCTTTTATCCTTCCAGGTTTCACTCGTGGCCATAGTAACGTTTCCGACCGCGTCGCCATTAGGGGTATATCGCAACTCGATATCTTGGCCTAGACGCCCCAACAATAGAACCTTATTTACACTTCCCATTAGCTTCTGATTCTCCTGTGAATTCAGATCCTACCGTGTTACGGCTGACCGAGTCGATCTAGAGCCTGTTGTGCGAGCGTCGCCATCATGTGGTCTGGATAATTATTAACAACTAGCTCGAATGCTGTACTAGCCCGGTCGGTTTCTCCGAGGCGATCTAGTGCGAGCCCCCTTTTGTAAGAGGCTTCAGGAACGACATCGCCATCAGGGTAGTTCAGGAGAACCTGTTCGAAGGCGACGATCGCTTGGTCGAAATTACCTTCCGCATAGTGCGTTTGGCCTATGTAAAATGAGGCATCATCGGTTAATTCAGAACGAGGGAATGTTTTCACGTATGCCTCGAATCCCTGGATAGCTAGAGCCCATTGCCCATTTGTGTAGTCGGCCCACGCTGTGTCGTACATGCGTTGGGGCGATACTCCAGCGGCGAGTGTCGGCTCAGGTGCGGCTGGCTCGGGAAGGAGGCCAGGTGAATCCGTCGTAGGGCCTACGTTATCCATCGGTAACCCAGTCTCTGGATCAACAAGCAATCGGGTCATTGTGGGGCGGGGCGTACGGGGGATAGAGATGCGAAGCGCTTCCACTTCCTGCGACATTGATGACAGTCGCACATTTGTTTCGTCCAGTTTTTCCCGTAGAATTCTGACTCCGGTTGCCATACTGTCGGTCGTGAGCTTTTGGTCGGCAAAGGACCGCCTTAGTTCGGCGTCTTGCTCATCTAGACGCACTGAAAGTGTCGAAAGTGTTCCCTCCAGTGCTGCGATGAGATGATGCAATTGTAACGTTTGCTCCTGTAGCATCCGTAGATCAGCCATTAGCTGTTCATGTTCGCGGTCTGCGCCATGTAGTGGTGTCGACGCAAACACGGTAAGAGTCAGACAAGTCAGGTATTTACGTATCATTTCAAAGCCTCTCA
>CAUZRA010000214.1:0-3789 GCA_963582035.1 Vicinamibacteria bacterium
AGTGGTCGACACGCGTTGATTTATTTTTGACCAGTTATAGCTAATTACGATCTCGACCCGATGACTTCTCAATCTAGGCAGCCCCCATCCCATACGAAAGCTCTCTCTTTTAAAGGTCAATACGTTGTGTGTACTGGAAAATTGTCATCAGTTGGACGACGGGAAGCGAATGCTCTCGTCGACCGACTCGGGGGGGTTTTCCAGCAGGAAGTGAATACTCGGACAACGATGCTCGTAGTTGGTGATGACTCAATTGATGACAAAAGTAGCAAGCTTCGTAAAGCTGAAGAATTGAATCAACGGTCTCCTGGGTTAATTTCAATTGTTCCTGAACAAGAATTTTGTCGGCTCGCAGGGTTAAGGTCTAGTGAGTCTCTGAAACGGTTTTATCATGGTCTTCGGCAGATTCGTGACTTATATCCTCTGATTCGAGATGAGCATCTTCGTTGCCTGAGGAAGTGGGATTTAATTAGACCTGTAATTCAAACAAACTCTGAGTCGTACTATAGTTTTGGAGATGTGACTGTCGTTAAGCACATTCATGATGAACTTAGTCAAGGCGTGTCTTTTAGAGGAGCAGTACGCGCGGCGTTGTCTGGTCAGGATGGACAACTTTCACTTGATTTTAATGCAGTCCGGAGTGAGTCTCGACCGGCAAAAGTCTTTCTACTTAAAGAACTCGATCGGGAATCCAATGAGAAATTAGTTAGAGATCAAGAGACACCATCAAAGCTTGCGACCCGTTTTTTTCATGAGGGTTCAGACCTAGATGAAGGACCGGAAGCTGATCCTGAAAGAGCGGCTGTTGCGTATCGAAAAGCTCTGCTTCTCGATCCATCGTTAGTGCCTGCTTTGGTGAATCTTGCCAATATTCATTACGCGCAAAACCAATTAGTTGAAGCTCAAGCGTTGTATGAGCGAGCCATTACACTTGAGGCCGACTGTTTTGAGGCGTCCTTCAACTTGGGAAATATTCACCATGACGTTGGTCGTTATAGGAACGCGGTTCAATATTATCGTGAAGCGTTACGCCTTCAGAGTACCTACGCAGATGCTCACTTCTATTTGGCAGTAACGCTAGAGAAAATGGGTCTGTCTTCCGATGCGAAACCGCACTGGCAAAGTTATCAGGAACTTGAACCCGAAGGTGAATGGGTAGACTTGGCGCGCGAGTTTAGCGAGTAATTAGGCGCTAATTAATAATTGATGACTTTTGGGGAGCATCAACTTGTGAGATCAAATTCGTGCGAATAGTCGAAAATATCTTTAAAGTGCTTTAACCGCATCTTCTATCCGTCGCGCAATCTCTTCATAATCGGAGCCACTAAACCGCATCGCAGAACCAAATGTGACGCGCGCGCGACCAACTCGAGGCACTCGTCGTCCTTCTGGCCATATGTTGTTGATGCCTTCGATCCGAACCGGGATTACCGGTACTTCTAGTTGTGACGCGAGCATTCCAACGCCCGGGCGAAACTGGTTGATAACTTTTGTTTTTGATCTGCGTCCTTCCGGGAAAATTAAAACTGATGAACCGTTGGTAAGTAGCGTGCCAAGGTAGCGCATGGCTTCACGTGTCCCTGTTTCCCGCTGTGGCAAAGGGACAATATTGAAACAAAGCGCGGTGAGGTAGTAAGACAGACTGCTCTTTTTTCTTTCCCACCAAGAGAAGCGAAGAGGATGAAAATGTGCCGAAAACCACTCAAGCGCGGCTGCTGTCGCGACTGAGTGTCGTCGGTTATGGGGAAGTGCGGTCAGAATCACGGGTGCATCCAAGTGGCTTTGATGGTTAGCCGCGAAGAGAACCGGACCGTTTGTAACCTCAACATTGTCAGCGCCATCAACTGTGACCCAAGCAAAGAGTCGTGTTAATGGGAGAAGGAACGCGGACAGCGCCATACCGCGAAGCGATCGGGCCGGAGGTGATTGGTTCCATGTGGGAAAAGCGATCGGGTCGGCAGTAGTTAGGCTGTGTGTTAGTTTTTGTGTGGTTCGCTCTATTTGTGGATTCTTTAGTGCGGTTTTGAGAGTTCCGATTGTGGTTAGTCCATTAAACAGGGTTTCGTCAAAGGATTGTTCGGATACTTGCTCAAGAGCCAGCATCAATTCAATACGTTCGATTGAGCTTAGGCCAATCTCATCTAGCGTTGTGCTATTACTGAGTTGTCGGTTGCCTGTAAATTTACTGAGTACCGTGTCGACTGACGTTTCGGAATCTGATGGTTTGCGTTCGCCGTGCGAAACACTACCTTGAAGCCATTGCTTGAGTGCCTGCCGTTTGAGTTTTTGAGTTCCTTCTGTTCTTGGTAGAGACGTTTCCGGCCAAACGGTGTACTTACGTATTCGTTGATGGTCTTCAAGCACAGCGTTAGCGTCACGAACAATCGCGTCAGGATCTGCATTGTCTTCCAGAAGAAGTACGGCATGAACGCGTTCTTCTCCACTGAGGTTGTCAGAAACGATCGCGACGTCTCGGACACCGGGTCGACCATTCACGGCGCGCTCGACGTCTTCAGGAAAGACGTTCAGTCCTTCCGGAGTCACGATCATTTCTTTCTTACGACCGCGAACACTCAGACGGCCATCTGGGTCGATTGAGCCAATGTCTCCGGTGTGGAACCATCCATCTTTAAATGCCGAAGCTGTTTCTTTTGGAGCATTGTAGTAGCCACTGGTGACGTTTTCGCCTCTTACAAGGATCTCTCCGTCTTCGGCAATCTTGATTTCGACGCCTCCGATTGGACTCCCAACAGAACCCTGGCGTGTTCTGAACGGATGGTTGAGCGTGACAATAGGTGCAGTTTCTGTCAGTCCGTAACCCTGAATCACGAGAAAACCAAGTTTTGACCAAAACCGCTCGAGATCTTCGGAAAGAGGGGCCGCCCCAACGACGAATGCCCAGAATTTGTAGCCGAAGAGTTTATGGACTTTACGGTACCGCCACCATCTCTTTGCAACATGTTCGTTCGCCACCGCTGGTTCACTAGCTTCAGGTATTTGACTTTCAATGTGTTTACGGAGCACGTCGAGGATCTTCGGCACGCAGACAAGAACCGAGACTCGTTGTGAGCGTATCTGTCGCACGATATCAGTCGGGTTAAACCCACGCATGAAGACTGTAATGCTGTCGAGCATCGGTGGGATAAAGGTGGCCATCGCCTGACCAAACATGTGGCTTAGCGGAAGGAGATTCAAAAACCGCAGTGGCAAAAACGGCCGACCATATTTCAGATACTTTGTGATCTCCTGTTCCACAGGAACGATGTTCGCCAGTACGTTGCCATGTGTAATCTCGACGCCTTTCGGTTCTGAGGTTGCACCGGAGGTAAACATGATTTCTGCGAGATCTCGAGATATCAGATCGCCATTGATATCTTCGTGACTTCGTGAGGCGGTGCTTTCCTTGGTAAGAAGAGTCTCTATCGGCCAGACGTCCACCGAAGTCAGATCGTTCGCGGTAAGTGACTTGTCCGCGATGACAATTTGTGCCCCAACGAGACTTGCTACTCGTTTCAGAAATTCGGGTGATGCGCGGAAGTCGATGGGTACACAGATAACACGTGCTAGGAGGCAACCCCAGAAGGCGACGATCCACTCGGCACGATTGTCCCCCCAGATAATGACCTTGTCTCGGGGGGCTAATCCCGCGGATACGAGACGGCTCGCCAAGTGACAAGCAGCGCGGCGAACTTCGTCATATGAGTAGCGGTGAGTTCGATAGCCACCGTCGTAGATGAGGAAAGTCTTGTCGGACCGAATCCGATCTGTAAAGAAATCAATCAGTGTTTC
>CAUZRA010000215.1:0-3780 GCA_963582035.1 Vicinamibacteria bacterium
TGCTGGCACGGTCGAATCCTGCTTGGTACCTACTTTTATCGTGGCCGGGGAATAGCCGTTATGACAAGCCAAAACTTCGATGGTGAATGGATTGCTCGCATCATTGAAAGATTTGGATTTTATGCACCCCGTGGTTCGACATCACGGGGTGGTCGGCGAGCTTTGGCCCAGATGCGACGTATGGCGTTTAATGGATCAGCAACAGGGTTTACAGTCGATGGGCCCCGTGGCCCGAGATATAAAGTGCAACCTGGTGCAATATGGCTGGCGAGCTTGACTGGCAATCCGATTCTTCCTTTCCATGCGGAAACAGACCGCCACTGGACAACTCGAAATTGGGATGAAACACAGGTGCCGAAGCCATTTGCGCGTGCTGCCATGGTGATTGGTAAACCGATCGATGTTGAACGAAACGTACCTGCGACAACCTTGGAAGAGAAACGATTGGAACTCGAGCGGTCATTGTGCCAACTCGAGGAGCGCGCTAATCAATTACTTGGAAAGAGAAGTAGCTTGGAAGGCGCGTGAAATTAAATTATGTCGAAGTCCGACGTCCTTCTAATCAGCTCGTCACGGTTTATTGACCACGAAACACCGACAGGCCATCCAGAGCAGCCGGCACGCGCGATGGTGATGACCCGCGTCGCTGATCGCTGGCGATCTAACGGTGGTCGTGTTGTTGAGCCGACGCCAGTTGAGACGGCTGCATTGGCCCGTGTGCACCAAGAGGCGTACCTCGCAGAGATCGCCTCCACGGGTGGACGACGGGTTCAGCTTGATCCGGATACATATGCCTCTCCAGAAACCGAAGTAGTCGCTCGTCTCGCTGCCGGTGCTGCGGTCTCTGGGGTAAGTTATGCACTCGAGAAGAATAGGCCGGCGGTGGCATTTGTGCGGCCACCAGGCCATCATGCTGAGCGAGATCGTGCTATGGGATTTTGTCTATACAACAATGCAGCGATTGCGGCGGCTCATGCGTTATCGCGTGGTCTTGAGCGGGTCGTGATTATTGATTACGACGTGCATCATGGGAATGGTATTCAGTCGATTTTTTACGATGATCCTCGAGTGCTCTATATATCGACCCATCAGTACCCATTTTATCCAGGTACGGGTGCAGCAAATGAACTCGGACGGGCCAGCGGCACCGGATTTACTGTAAATATTCCACTTGAGGCTGGTGCCGGAGATGCGGATCTTGATTTTATTTTTCGGCGGGTTGTCTTGCCGATCGCTCTGGCTTTTCAACCACAACTCGTCGTTGTGTCGGCTGGATTTGATGCTCATGTGGACGATCCACTCGGTGGTATGCGAGCTACGGCTGAGGGTTTTGGGACACTAACTCGACTGATTTATCGACTGGCACTTGACCACTGTGATGGTCGGATCGTCATCGTCACGGAAGGCGGATATCATTTACCTGCTTTGGAGGCGTGTCTTGAAGAGATGCTTATCGTGACAGCCGAGCAGATTCGAAGCCTCGAAGAAATTCCACCGGTGTCAGGACCGACCGACGTGGCTGAGGCTGCGCTTGGATCGATCCTTTTGGCACAAACACCGTACTGGCCGTCAATAAGCACCAGTTTATAGCTATAGACTGCTAAACTATAGGCACCAGACTCCTACCGTTAGTTCCGTGCGCGACTATAACCCCCAATTAATCGAGACCAAATGGCAGCAAAGGTGGACAGAACGCCGCGCTTTCGAGGTGTCTGAGGACCTGTCGAGGCCGAAATTCTACAGCCTGGTGATGTTTGCCTATCCGTCTGGACATGCCCATGTTGGCCATGTTCGTAACTATATGATCGGCGACGTTGTTGCGAGGATGAAGCGTATGCGTGGTTACAACGTCTTACATCCATTCGGTTGGGATGCTTTCGGTATGCCGGCAGAGAACGCCGCGATTAAGAACAATATCCACCCGGAAACGTGGACGCGAGACAACATCGCGCACATGAAAGATCAATTGCAGCGTCTCGGGATTAGTTATGCCTGGGAACGTGAGTTCGCGACGTGCGATCGGTCGTATTACAAGTGGAATCAGTGGCTGTTTCTCAAAATGTACGAGCGAGGGCTTGCTTACCGTAAGCACTCTGCTGTGAACTGGTGTTCCAGTTGCAACACGGTGCTTGCCAATGAGCAGGTTGTTGATGGTGGCTGCTGGCGATGCAATACGATCGTCGAGACTCGAGATTTGGAACAGTGGTTTTTTCGTATTACGCATTACGCTGATGAATTGCTTGATAAGACATCTGAACTACAACAATGGCCGGACAAGGTTCTCACGATGCAGCGCAATTGGATTGGTCGATCCGAGGGCGCGTTGGTGTCGTTTCCGGTGACCGATGCAGATAATCACCAGGGGCTAGGCGACGCAATTGATGTTTTCACGACGCGTATCGATACCATTTATGGTGCGAGTTTCGTTTTGCTGGCTCCAGAGCATTCATTAGTCGATAAGTTTGAGACCGAAAGTGAGAACTCGGATGAGTTCAGGGCCCGTGTTAAGCAGTTTCGAGAACTGGACCGCACTGCCAGACTGACCGGCCAGATCGATAAAGAAGGATTTGATACGGGGCGTTGCGCAGTAAACCCTTTTACAAAAGAATCTGTTCCGATTTGGGTCGCCAACTTCGTGCTTGCCGACTACGGAACTGGTGCAATCATGTCTGTCCCTGCCCACGATCAACGAGATTTTGAGTTTGCACGGAAATATGACCTGCCGATTCGTGTTGTGATCCAACCTCCCGGTATTGATGCTCTTGACGGTGGAACGTTGCAAGAGGCCTCGGTCGACGCTGGATGTCTCGTTGCGTCGGGACAGTACTCGGGTTTGGAGAGTCGTGAGGCACGGACGGCGATGACGCGTGATGCAGAGGCGAATGGTTACGGGCGCGGCCAGGTACAGTATCGACTGAAAGACTGGGGCGTTTCTCGGCAGCGCTACTGGGGAACACCGATACCAATTATCTACTGTGATGCGTGCGGGACTCAGCCTGTTCCGCTTGACGCACTTCCCGTAGAGTTACCCATAATTAAAGAATTTACAGGGCGCGGGAAATCACCCCTTGCTCAGGTGCCAGATTTCGTCGAGACCACGTGCCCGACTTGCGGATCAGAGGCGACGCGAGAGACGGATACGATGGATACGTTTGTTGATTCATCGTGGTATTTCTACCGGTACTGTGACCCACGGAACGACGATGCACCATTCGATGTCGACAAGGTTAAATATTGGGCGCCAATTGATTTCTATAGTGGTGGTGTTGAGCACGCTATCCTACACCTCATCTACTCACGGTTTTTCTGTAAGGTGTTTCGGGACCTCGGTTTGGTTCAGCATGATGAGCCATTTGAACGGCTGCTTACTCAAGGTATGGTGTTACGGCATGGAAACGTAATGTCAAAATCGAAAGGGAATGTCGTTGATCCAGACGAGATGACGGCGGCTTTTGGTGCGGATGCGTTGCGGCTGTACGAAATGTTTGTTGCACCGCCCGAAAAAGAAATTGAATGGACTGATGCCGGTCTTGAAGGTAGTGCTCGTTTTCTTGGACGCGTGTGGCGTTTGGTGATGCCATTCGCCGGTGTGATTTCGACCGGTGATATCCCAGACCTTGATTCGGTTGAGTTTGGTGACGCCGAACGTAATTTGAGACGGAAGACCCATAATACGATTCGTAGAGTATCCGAAGATCTTTACCCACGGGTACATCTCAATACGGCAGTATCTGGGTTAATGGAACTGGTCAACGATCTGTATGGCTATTGTGAAATGAT
>CAUZRA010000216.1:0-3759 GCA_963582035.1 Vicinamibacteria bacterium
TGACAACGCACCCAGTGCAACATCAACTGCCCGCGGAGGCTCATCACTCGCAGCTCTCAATGAACGTTGAATATCGAGCTCCGTAATCGCCCAGTACCCTTTCCGCGCCCGCAAATTAACCTGTGGTCTACCCACACGGACTTCGATCTCATGAAATTCACCATCGGTCGCTTGTAACGTAGAGTTGTAACCAAGCAGGTAATAGGCATTTGAATCGTCGAGCATTTGCTGCAGCCCTGGACCAAAATCATTCTGATTAATGATGGCGCGTCCGTCAGTTTCTTCTGACAAAATCCTCAATGTGTCCTGCGTTCGACGCAACTGACGCGCGTCCGTCTGTAAAGCGATGTTTGGACCACTCACATCAAACTCTTGAACCGCTAACCCTCTGGGGTCGAGGGTGTAAATAGACGTATTAAAACGGGTTGCTGTCTGAAACACCCTCCGCAGATCACTAATAACCTCATCTTGCTGAAAAAACGACGTCACCTCTTCCATTGAGCCGTTGCCCGCAAATGGATCGTACCTGGTCGGATTCATGGCCGGGTCAACTCCCGTCGTCGCATTCATTGCGCGCATCTGAGGTGGCACATAATTCGAGTACCCTTCGCTAACAAGAAGTACTGACTTGCGTCCCTCACGCATGGAGCCGAGGTAAATCATTAGGCCCTTGAGCGCCGACAATGAAACATCATTTCTCATTCGTTCAACAATTTCAGTTGGGTAATGGTTGTAAGCCGACTCAAATTGATTGCGAACGTCATATCTATATTTGACACCTTCAAACGAATCAATAGCGTTGATCACAGCCTGATGATTTCGTGTCAACCGAACCGCTTCTAACGGCATGAGCGGAAACATGACCCCAACGAGGTCAGTCGGTATCAGGCTATTCTCAAGAAATTCGACGAGCAGCTGACGCGCACGAAAACTGTTGCCCTGTCGTACATGATAGTCATCAAGAAAAATGACAAACACGCGAACATCTGCCTCAGAAGCTGCCCGCTCCTGGTCAGACCGTCGACGACCAACCTCGACAAGCGGGGACTCCTCCAAGGCGGGCAGCTGATCGACCTGGACAAGTTGAAAAGAATCGATCTCTTGCTTGATCCCATCTTCATATATCTCAAAGTCATCCGCTGCAAGATCAAGAACAGGATTGCCTTCTTGGTCCGTTACCGTGGCATCCACTCGAACATAGTTGATCCCACTACGAAAAATAGGCGTCTGTTGGTCAGAGTTCTCAAGCGTCTCACCTGGCACAAGCGAAACGTCTTCAGTAACGTCCCCACCGACACTATTCGTGGCGGTTTGGGCATCCTGATCTTGATCAGGCGGTTGCTGCTGTCTGGCACCTCCGTTTGCCACAAACAGCATGCTCAGCGCCAAGCCAACAATGGTCCATTGTCGAATCATACGGTTCCAAAAGGTAGGCGTATAGTGTCAATGATAACATCGCATGACAGGAAACATGACGCCATATGTCTGATGTAAATCTACACAATCTACCGCTAACAAACCTGTCCGAAGAAGAACAACTATTAAAAGCAACTGTACGATCATTTGCCGAAAAAGAGATTTCCCCGTTAGTCCGAGAAATGGACGAATCGGCATCGATTCCGCGCAGTCTTATCGATCAACTGTTCTCTCTTGGACTTATGGGAATTGAAGTGCCGGAGCATTATGGTGGCTCCAACGGCTATTTTTTCCTCTCCATACTCGCGGTGGAAGAACTCGCTCGGGTCGACCCAGCGGTCGCTGTCGTGGTTGATGTCCAAAACACGCTCGTTGTTAACGCGATTAAACGCTGGGGATCAGAAGACATTCAGAAATATTTCTTACCGCTGCTAGCGTCAAAAGCGGTCGGTGCATATGCACTGTCCGAAGCAGGATCAGGCAGCGACGCATTCTCTTTAAGTAGTCGGGCAACACGTGACGGAGACACCTACGTTCTTACGGGACAAAAGACGTGGATCACCAATGCACTCGAAGCCGAAATCTTTATCATTTTTGCAAATGAAAACCCCGAAGCTGGCCATCGTGGAATCACAGCCTTTCTTGTCGAACGATCAACGCCTGGCTTCTCGATCGGAAAAAAAGAAGACAAACTCGGCATTCGAGCGAGTAGCACCTGTGAGATTGTTCTCGATGACTGTCGCGTGTCGCCATCAAATGTTCTGGGAAAACCTGGCGAAGGTTACAAAGTAGCTATCGAGACACTAAACGAAGGACGAATCGGGATTGCCGCCCAAATGGTAGGACTCACCCAAGGTGCACTAAACCACGCGTTGTCGTATGTGCAGGAAAGGCAGCAATTCGGAAAATCGCTGTCAGACTTTCAAGCTGTCCAGTTTCAACTCGCGCAGGCTGCCACTGAGCTGAACGCCGCTCGCCTAATGACTTACAATGCGGCTCGTTTGCACGACACAAACAAAGTATTTCTTACCGAAGCCGCGATGGCGAAGCTTTTCACGTCGCAGGTCGCTGAGCGCGTCACATCACTCGCGGTACAGCTACTGGGTGGTGTCGGTTATACAAAAGACTATCCCGTAGAAAAGTTGTACCGGGATGCCAAAATAGGACAAATATACGAAGGCACCTCAAATCTTCAGTTGCAAACTATCGCCAAACAACTTCTTAAAACATCTTCCTGAACGCTATAGATTGTCGCCACAAATTCATCAAAGACGCATCGGTCACCAACGTATCGGAACGGGGAGAACTTGGTAATTTCGATGCGCTCTGTAGCCACAAAACAAATCGGGCTCAGAAAATCTGAGTGGTGTTATTTTCCTGTATTACCCTGCGGTCACTAGCTTTTTAAAAATCGGTTTCAACCGGTTGACACTATCTGCAAGCTCTTCCGGTACCACCCGTGTGTTACCCACAACTGACATAAAGTTCGTATCTCCCTGCCAGCGCGGCACAAGATGAACGTGCATGTGACCAGGCACGCCGGCCCCCGCCGACCGTCCAAGATTCATACCGACGTTTATGCCATGAGCCTGGTAAGCCTCGGTAAGCACCATTTCAGAAATTCGTACTAAGCGAATGAGTTCCCCAAGTTCTTCAGAATTGGCATCGGCCATTCTCCCGATGTGCCGGAATGGCACAACCATCAGATGGCCGTTGTTATATGGATATTTATTGAGAATGACAAACACGCACGCTCCTCGGTACAAGAGAAGTGGTGCCGACGCATCCTCACCGCATGCCTCACAGAAAACACACTCTGCGGCCTCATTGCTCGCAGCACCGGTCACGTATTCTAGTCTCCAAGGGGTCCAGAGCCGATCCATCGGGCCTCTCCGCCTCTAAACCTTTCTCTTTGGTAGGGGGATAACTTCAATACTGCCGAAAACTCGTCTCTGGTGATAGCGATAATTTTTCGTCTAGCGAAGAAGCACTACCGTTGCCTGACTCAACGCCACGATCAAGGCTAGATACCGTTGCTATCTCTTCACTGTTTATGAGGTCTTTCAACTCTTTACCAGGTTTAAAGTAAGGCACCCGCTTGGAAGGAACGTCTACACGATCACCTGTCTTTGGATTTCGCCCTTTGCGTGGCTCACGACGACGTAATCGAAAACTGCCAAAACCACGAAGTTCGATTTTCTCGCCTCTATGAAGGGCATTGATAATGCTGTGAACAACAGCGTCGACAATAACCTCAGAATGCTTCTTGGTTAGATCGGCTACGCGAGCAACCTCTTCAACAAGCGCTGCTTTGGTCATGCTGTCTCCAGCCACGGCCCCCCC
>CAUZRA010000217.1:0-3738 GCA_963582035.1 Vicinamibacteria bacterium
TTTTTTCGAGTTCGTCGTAATCAATAAGTTCGTCGTCTCGACGAACACCGTAGGGTACGATGTTGTACAGCTGCCCTGAAAAGTTTAGTGGGTGGCCATGAGTTAAGTGTCCACCATGTGCGAGGTTCATTCCTAGCACCGTGTCACCCGGCTTAATGAGTGCGAAGTACGAGGCCATATTTGCCTGAGCACCCGAATGGGGTTGCACATTTGCGTGCTCGGCTCCAAATAGTGTTTTGGCTCGGTCGATGGCAAGTGATTCGGCCACATCGACAACTTCACAGCCTCCGTAATAGCGTCGACCAGGGTACCCCTCGGCGTATTTATTCGTTAGCGCCGACCCCATGGCTTCTAGTACGGCCTGACTTACGAAATTTTCCGAGGCTATGAGCTCAAGGCCTGAGTTCTGCCGCGTGATTTCTTGGTTGATAGTTTCGGCGATGCCGGGGTCTACCTGCTGCAACGAGGCCAAGCGATCCGTATTCGCTGGTGACAGGTTGCCATCAAGAATATTTGTCAAGAGCTTCCTTTCGCTTTCCGCTCAATGTCTGTGATTCGTTCGACACGGCGTTGATGTCGACCGCCCGCGAAGGAGGTTTCGAGAAAAACGTTCACGATACTGAGAGCAGTGTCAGGATCTAGAGTGCGGCCCGCTAAAGCGATAATATTTGCGTCATTGTGTTCGCGACACAATCGTGCGCTTTCAACATCATGGATAAGTGCCGCACGCGCACCTGATACTTTATTGGCCGCAATCGACATTCCGATACCGCTACCGCAAACAAGAATTCCGCGGTCAAAGGTGTTAGTCGCCACTCCTTCAGCCACTTGTTGCGCAAATTCAGGGTAATCGACGCTCTCTTCGCTATAAGTGCCGACATCAACACACGTATGGAGTGGATTATCGCCTGACGTCGCTTTATCAAATGCACGCTTCAGTTTATTTTTAAGAGCAACTCCAGCGTGATCAGATCCAAGCGCAACTCGCACCTAACGATTGTACTATAGAGGTTTGCGGAGTCTGTCGGCTCTTGAAACGCGCCGAAGTTCAATTTGGTGTCTTCAATATAGAGTTTTCAGAGTTTGTGGAGTAAAGAACAAATGTTTGCGTGCTATAGTCGTGCGCTATTACGAGCTGAAGGAGTTGCTCATGTTGAGTCCTATATCTTCCTCCCCTTCGATGAAAACAGATTTCACTGAGGCGTTTCCCAATTCACGCAAGGTGTATGTGTCCGGTGACCGGGTCGAAGTTCCGATGCGTGAGATTACTTTGTCTGATGGCGAGCCACCATTGCGTGTCTACGATACGAGTGGGCCGCATGACAGTGACGTGCGGGCAGGTCTTCCGCCCGTACGTGAACCATGGATTATTGGCCGTGGTGATACTACGGAGGTGCCAAGATCTGACCGTGTTTATGGCTCCGTTGAGATGCCATCGTCGTTACGCAGACCTGGTGTTCGTGGTGTAGGACCAGTGACACAGATGCACTACGCTCGCAAAGGAGAGGTAACAGCTGAGATGGAATTTGTTGCTCTTCGGGAGGGTTTTGACCCTGATTTTGTTCGTGCCGAAGTGGCGCGGGGGAGGGCAATTATCCCGGCAAATATTAACCATCCTGAACTTGAGCCGACTGTCATTGGGAGAAACTTTTCAGTCAAGATTAATGCCAATATTGGTAACTCGTCAGTTAGTTCTTCTATCGACGAAGAGGTTAGCAAGCTCAGGTGGTCCACATTGTGGGGCGCTGACACCGTGATGGACCTTTCGACGGGTCCTGATATTCATCAGACACGGGAGTGGATTGTTCGTAATTCTCCAGTCCCGATTGGAACCGTTCCGATCTATCAAGCATTGGAAAAAGTTGGCGGTCAGCCGGAAGAACTGACTTGGGAACTTTATCGGGATACCTTGATCGAACAGGCCGAGCAGGGTGTTGACTATTTTACAGTCCATGCTGGTGTTCTGCTTCGATACGTGCCGATGACAGCGAGCCGGATGACCGGCATTGTGTCTAGAGGTGGTTCTATCCATGCCAAGTGGTGTCTATCTCATCATCAGGAAAATTTCGCTTACACGCACTTCCGCGAGATTTGTGAAATCATGCAAACTTATGATGTGTCGTTTTCTCTGGGCGACGGGTTACGACCTGGTTCGATTCGCGATGCGAATGATGAAGCTCAGTTTGCAGAGCTCAAAACACAAGGCGAATTAACTCGTATTGCATGGGAGCACGATGTACAGGTTATGAATGAGGGTCCCGGGCACGTCCCTATGCATCTCATTAAGGAGAATATGGATAAGCAGCTCGAATGGTGCGACGAAGCACCGTTTTACACGCTGGGGCCGCTTACCACGGATATTGCACCAGGTTACGACCACCTGACTTCTGCTATTGGGGCAGCGATGATCGGTTGGTATGGTACGGCAATGTTGTGTTACGTCACGCCGAAGGAGCATCTCGGTTTGCCGAATCGAGACGACGTTAAGGCGGGTGTGATTGCGTACAAAATCGCAGCACATGCGGCGGACCTTGCGAAGGGGCACCCCAGAGCGCAGGAATGGGACGATGCGGTGTCAAAAGCGCGGTTCGAATTTCGGTGGGAGGATCAGTTTAATCTTGCTCTTGATCCCGTAACCGCGCGTGCCTATCACGACGAAACGTTGCCGGCTGACGGTGCGAAAGCGGCTCACTTTTGTTCTATGTGTGGGCCAAAATTTTGCAGCATGGAGATAACCCAGCAAGTCAGAGATTTCGCGGCTAAACGTGGACTTGATACCGGAGAGGCTCTACAGGCTGGGATGGACGAGAAGTCTTCAGAGTTTCTTGATAACAAGAATAGGAATGTCTACGTTGCCACTGAGCAAGGGAAAAGCTCGGATTAAAGCTAGGAGTTTAACGTTCAGTGGCGCCAGGCGGTGCTGTCGTAATTTGGATTACGGTCTGATAACGGGCTGGCTCGGCACCTGGAACCGGGTTGAGATAACCCTCTGAATCATTCCACGTGTAGTCTTTGATTGTTACACTCGGGCGATAGGTCATTTCATCATCTCGAAAACGAGCCGTGTCAAATTGATGCGTGGCCGGTGCATCAAAGACTCGATCTCCCCGTTCGTCAAGTATTGTCGAGTAGTAACTCACCATCTCTTGAAATGAGATGTTTGCTCCAAATAAGTGGAATGTTTGCCCACGTCCAGCGTCGTACGCACCAAGGTAGCTCGCATTCGGGTAGATGGGGACCCCAAGGACTTCGCCAATCGGTTGATCTTCGGTTGACGTGCTACTCGGGTCAGCTGCTTGTGTAATCGGACGATTTTCCGCCGAAGACACAGTTGGAAACGGCCTAGGAACCGGCTCTGTTTGGGTTTGCGCAGCAAGGGATGCGGTCGTGAGTAGCAAGGCGCCGAACACAACTGCGGGTCGTATCGCCATAGTGCTTAATTATGTCCCATAGTAGCGTGATAGACGCTGCGAACGCTGAAACTAACCCTAAAGCACCTGGTAAAAGGCCAAGTCAGATTTTGTTTGGCATGTCTTCCCGATATTCGAACGTTGGCTCACCGTGCCGTATTCCATTACACCATGAAAAACGTGTAAGTGCGTTTGGATTTTGTCCATGTGAACAGAACCAATAGTCATTCAATCGCTTTGAAACGAGGTTGTTTCGCTACATGCGTGAACGCCAATAATTAAGAAGGTCGGTGAGCGTTTGCTCGAGCTTGGTCTTTGGCGCCCAACC
>CAUZRA010000218.1:0-3734 GCA_963582035.1 Vicinamibacteria bacterium
GACGGGCTTTTCTGCAGATTGAAGCAGTTTGCGAACAGCGGCTAGTGACACAGCTGTTACAAAGACAGGCATTGCCTGATCGATTTCACTGAGGGATGGATACGTCGGCGCAATTCTGATGTTGGTGTCTCGTGGGTCTAGGCCGTGAGGAAATGTTGCGCCGGCTGGTGTTAATTTGACACCGGCTTCCGCCGAGAGTTTTACGATCTCGGTTGCAAGGCCTTCTGGCGCTTCAAAAGACAGGAAATATCCGCCATGCGGTTTTGTCCATGAACCGATACCGTCGCTAGCTAATCCGACAGTCAGATGCGTGATAACCCGGTCGAATTTTGGTTTGACGATTGCGGCGTGACCTCGCATGAGAGCACGGATGCCGTTGATATCCTTGAGGAAACGGACGTGACGAAGTTGATTAAGTTTGTCTGGTCCAATAGTTTGTATACCGAGGGCCTTTGTGAATGAGTCTCGGTTTGCCTGCGATGCCGCAAGAAATGAAATGCCCGCACCGGCACGGGTAACCTTTGAGGTGGAGGCAAATTGAACCACATTGTCTTTCGTTCCGGCTATTTCGCAATGGGTAAAAATATTGTCGAGGACCGGCGGATTGTCATCGAAGTCATGCACGGCGTATGCGTTGTCCCACATGATTCGAAAATTCTGACCGGCGATTTTTGGGATGTGCGCCAATCGTTTGACAATTTCATCTGAATAAATATGTCCTGTAGGATTTGAATATTTTGGGACGCACCAGATCCCTTTAATACTGGGGTCGGAAGCCACTAAGTCTTCGATTTGATCAATATCGGGTCCGCCATCTGTAAGCCGGACATTGATAAGTTCGAAACCGAGACTTTCAACGATGGTGAAATGTCGATCGTAACCGGGGACAACACAGAGAAATTTAATCGGGCCAGGTTCTAATTTCCAGGCCGTTTCGGCATCGAGAGGACCATGAAGCCACGCATGCAGTAAATATTGGTACATTAACGACAGGCTGGAATTACCACCAGCGATCACGTCTTCGGCGCTGACACCGAGTAGCTCTGCTCCCAGTTGCCGTGCTTCACTCATACCAGTGAGCCCGCCGTAGTTGCGCAGGTCGGTTCCGTCGGCTGCTCGAAATTCGCCACCGACCATCGCGTCAAGCTCGTCAGAGAGAGAGAGTTGCTCAGGGCTTGGTTTGCCTCGTGTAAGGTCGAGTGTCAAACCGGCTTCTTTGTGTATCGAAAAACGCTCTAGGAGGGCTCGCTCTCGCAAAATCAGTTCATCCCGACTCAGATCATTCAACATAACCGCGTCATTATATAAAGATGTTTTCTCCGAGCCGGTATAATTTGGACTGAGCACACTGATGTCGAATTCTTCCCTACAAAGTCTAGGCACCTCGAGGGACTGCCGCGTAACGCGTGAGCTGGTCGCTGCGACTTATCGTCGCGGCTTGCTCGACCTTGTCTACGAGGCTGCTACTGTGCATCGACGGTGCCATGATCCAGAAACTGTTCAATGTGCGTCGCTTCTCAGTGTGAAAACCGGAGGATGCGCTGAGGACTGTGCGTATTGCCCGCAGTCGGTGCACTATGACACCCCCATTGATTCAACGGATTTGATGAGTCTCTCTGATGTGGTAACCGCAGCAGAGCGAGCTAAATCAGCAGGCGCAGACCGGTTTTGTATGGGGGCTGCATGGCGTGAGGTATCGAATGGGCCTGATTTTGATCGAGTGCTTGATATGGTTCGCGCTGTTAAAAGGATGGGACTTGAAACATGCGTGACATTGGGGATGCTCGAAGCAGGTCACGCGGAACAACTTTCCGCTGCTGGTCTCGATTATTACAACCATAACTTGGACAGCGGGCGTGAGTTTTATCGTTCCATTATTACTACACGTTCCTATGATGACCGGTTAAAGACGCTTGGTCATGTTCGAGATGCTGGCATCAAGGTGTGTTGCGGTGGCATTCTTGGGATGGGTGAGAGCGATGACGACCGGATTGACCTTCTGCTTGAGTTAGCGTGCCAAGACCCATATCCAGAGAGTGTGCCAATCAATGCGTTGGTCACTGTCGAAGGCACACCGCTAGCCAACGAATCGTCTTTGGACTGGGACGTAGTGGTACGCATGATCGCGACTGCTCGCATTTTGATGCCAACTGCGAAGGTGCGGTTAAGTGCAGGGCGAATGGAAATGGGAGAAGTAACCCAAGCGTTGTGCTTTCTAGCCGGCGCAAATTCAATTTTTCTTGGTGACCAACTACTCACTACGCCGAACCCTGAACCGGGGGAAGATTTTGATTTACTGCAGCGGCTTGGATTACGTGGTGTGGTCGCGGCGGTTGGCGAACCGGTCCAATAGGTCTTGTCTCTCGCTTCCGAGAAGTATGTTCCAGTCGATCGCGTTGTTAATGATTTCGGATTGGTCGTGGTCAGGTACTGGAGACCATGAAATAGATCCTAGACACGGGATGTCAGTGTGCCGGCTGAGTAGTTCCGCATTGGTTTTACTTGCTAAATCTGCTTCTGGCGATACCTGATTGAGTACATAACCGCGAACTTCAAGGTTGTGACTGGCTGCCGTTTCGAGGGTCAGGAGTGTGTGGTTTACAGCGCCGAGTTTAGAGTTGATAACTAGAAGAAGAGGCGCTTGAAGATCGCTAGCGAGGTCGGCCATTGTGTACGAATGTGAGATCGGAACCATCAGTCCCCCTGCTCCTTCGATAAGTGTGATGTCGCACTGGCTTGATATTGTCTGGTAGGCGCTCACGATTACCTGACTGTCAATTTTCTGACCTTCGAGGTGAGCCGCGACTTCTGGTGCTAAGGGGGCTTCAAATTGATACGGACAGATGCAGGCTAGGTCGAAGTCGTTACCCGCAGCGGTGGCGAGAGTTAGTGCATCGGCTGGATGTCTTTTCTCGGGTGGTCCACAACCTGTTTCGACCGGCTTCATAACTCCGACACGCATCCCTCTCTGCCTCAACGCACTGGCGAGTCCTTTGGTAAAGAATGTTTTACCGACCCCTGTATCGGTTCCTGTGATGAAGAATCCGCTCATGTGCGGTCTCCATTTGTGACGGCGACGATAGCATCTCGAACTACTGAGATTAAACGGTCGATCTCGCTGTGATGAATACTTAAGGGGGGCATCAGTACCACCACATCACCGAGAGGCCGAATAATTACACCCCGGTGCCTGGCTTCAAGGCAGACCTGTGCACCCATTCGTTCGGATGTTTCGTACGGAGTGCGTGTTTCGGTGTCGGCCGCTAGTTCGATCCCGATCATTACACCGCACTGCCGCACATCAGCGACGTGTGGTAACGGACGTATGTGGTGGTCAAGTTGTTGCGTTAAACTGACGATTTTTGGCCCGAGCTTTTCTAATGTCTGGTCTGAAATAAATAAATCGAGACTCGCGAGTGCTGCGGCGCAGGCTACTGGGTTCCCAGTATACGTATGGCCATGAAAGAAGGTTTTTCCTTCTTGCGGTGAACCCAGAAAGGCTGCGTGTATTTCATCAGTCGCCACGGTGGCGGCCAAGGGTAAGTACCCACCTGTAATACCTTTTGCGAGGCATAGCAGGTCTGGGGTGATGTCAGCCTGTTCACATGCAAACATACTGCCGGTACGACCGAATCCGGTTGCGACTTCGTCTGCGATGAGCAACACGTCAGTTTTCTTTGTGATGTCACGGAGTGCTCGTAGATAGGTTGGCTGATGGGGCCACATCCCGGCAG
>CAUZRA010000219.1:0-3731 GCA_963582035.1 Vicinamibacteria bacterium
CGGTTTTTCTACCTCGGCGACGAGGTCAACAACTGAAACGTTTGGTGTCGGAACCCGTATGGCAATTCCATCAAGTTTCCCCTTGAGTTCTGGGAGTACTTGACCCACCGCAAGGGCAGCTCCTGTTGTAGTCGGAATCATCGAGATGCCAGCAGCTCGGGCACGACGCAAATCGCTATGCGGCAGATCAAGCAACTTTTGATCGTTTGTGTACGCGTGAACCGTGGTCATCCAACCACGACGCAAGCCGAACTGTTCGTGTAGTATTTTCGCGACTGGTGCAAGGCAGTTTGTTGTGCATGAAGCATTGGAAATAATGTGATGTTCTGCCGCATTGTATTTTTCGTCGTTCACACCAAGAACTAGAGTTACATCCGGTCCTTTCGCAGGTGCGGTAACGATGACTTTTTTAGCACCTGCTGCCAGATGCTTGGACGCGTCCTCACGTTTAGTAAATAGACCAGTTGATTCGAGTACGATGTCAACCCCAAGTTCTGACCAGGGTAAGGCAGAAGGATCGCGTTCCGAAAGGACTTTAAAATGATGTGTACCGACACTCAAGCCATCACCATCCACACGGACGTTGTCAGATAAATTTCCGAGTACGGAATCGTACTTGAGCAGATGCGCCAGCGTTTCTGGATTCGTAATGTCATTCACCGCGACGAATTCGATGCTTCCGTCACTCTTTTGCATGGCAGCCCGCATGATGTTGCGGCCGATACGCCCAAAACCGTTAATTCCGACCTTAATACCCATTAGTGGTCCTCCGTGGTTTCTTCAATGACTTACAGCCTCGTAGTGTGTCCGGTGAACAAACAGACTATTCTAATGTCCAGTCGTAGGTTTGGCAAAACTGCGCATTTTAATGAAGACATCACTCGAATGGTTTCTTGTCGGCCGATAACGTGAGATTTACGAATAAATTTTAATTAACGAAGCGTTTTCATGTACCTCTTGTATAACGCACTACTATTTAGTTATTTCCTGGCCGTTTTCCCAGCACTTTGTTACAGAAGATGGAAGTATGGGAAGCCACTCGTTGGCGTCAGTCAGCGCCTCGGACGATTACCCGTTGGCGTTAATCCTCAGCGAACCGCTTCTATCTGGATTCACGCCGTATCGGTTGGGGAGGCCATTGCTTCCCGCCCGTTGATACGCGCTCTTCGAACTGCTTACCCGGCTCACAGACTGCTGATGTCAACGACGACTACGACTGGGCAAGATGTGGCTCAGCAATTCGGATCTGATCTTGATGCCGTATTTTACGCTCCGTTTGATTTTACGCCGGTGGTCACGCGGGCACTTGAGCGAATTGCTCCTGAACTACTTATAGTGATTGATACGGAAATTTGGCCGAACTTGTTTCGGGCTTGCCGGAAGCGTGGTGTCCGAACGATGTTGGTTAATGGTCGGCTATCAGATCGATCTTATGGCCGTTATCGATTAGTACGGTTCTTCATGAGGCGGGTTTTTGAAGATGTCGATCGTGTGTGCGCCCAAACCGCAACATGGGCTCAGCGTTATGTTGATATTGGAGCTGACCAAAGTAGTGTCATGGTGACAGGAAGTGTGAAGTTTGATGCACTTGATCCATCTATGAGTAGTGTCGTACAACCTGCTTCGGATGATGTTCTTAGCTGTTTTAGGTTCGCAAAGAGGCGGCCGGTATTTATCGCGGCTAGTACGCTTCGCGGAGAAGAAGAACTGGTGTTAAGAGTTGTTGGACGAATTCTTGAGATAGCGTCTGACGCGCTGATAATTATTGCGCCGCGACATCCAGAGCGTTTCGACGAAGTTCGTGCGATGGCCGAGGCTGCTGGGTATCGCGTGCAAGCCCGAAGTGAGCTGCGAGGTCAGGATTCTGATACTCCAATTGTTTTACTCGATACTATCGGTGAACTTGCTTGTTTGTTCCAGGTCGCGTCGGTCGTATTTGTCGGTGGCAGTCTAGTTCCGGCTGGTGGGCACAATTTGCTGGAGCCTGCAGTGTTCGGCAAAGCCATTATTGTTGGGCCACATATGGATAACTTTGCTGAAATCACGAGTCACTTCGTTGCCCAGAAAGCTGTGGTACAGGTTCGCGATGCCACTGAGTTTGAGATTGAATCAGTTGATTTGGTGCGTGACCGTGGGCGACGTGAGAGACTCGGTAATGCGGCGCGAGAGCTTGTAGAGTCTTGTCGTGGTGCCACTAAACGCACCATGACGATTGCTGCCGGCCTGCTTACACCAGAGACCAAGAATGTGTCTGATGAGACTGTGCAATTGAGCATAATTCCGTGATTCAAATGTCATAAATCTCTATGTTGAGCAAACTTTATGCTCGCGTTGCTGCAAAACGGCGCCGTTGGTATGAGCAGCATCCAGATTCGAGACGACAACTAGCCCGACCGGTCATTAGTGTCGGTTCGCTTTCCGTTGGTGGAAGTGGGAAAACCCCCGTCACTAAGTTAATTACGGAGCTTCTCCGTGATGCAGGTGAGTACCCAGCTATTTTGAGCCGTGGATACGGGCGCGCTGAACGAGCTGAGGGTGTTGTCGTCGTTCGAGACCGCTGTCGTGTTCTTGCCGGTGTCGATGCGGCAGGAGACGAGCCACTAATGCTCGCAGAGCAATTATCAAATGTTTGTGTAATGGTAAGTGAAGATCGGTATGTTGCTGGTCGCCTTGCCGAGACACAGTTTGGGGCCACCGTGCATGTGCTTGATGATGGGTTTCAGCATTATGTGCTTGAGCGAGATATCGATTTATTGCTTATTCATCAGGATGATTTTGGTCAGCGAACGTTGCCGGGTGGTCGACTGCGCGAACCAATAGAAACTGCACAGTGCGCGGATGCTGTGATTGTGGATGCGTTAGATATAGCGACAGCTGAAACGATTGGCTCGCGCTTACCGCTTGAAACTATTTTCCGCATGGAGCGAATGGTGGGAAATCCACTCGTGATTCAGGGTCGTTCGGACAACATGCTTATTGCGGAGGGTGCGCGAATCCTGGTTGTTTCAGGTATCGCAAAGCCAACTCAATTCATCGATGCTCTTATTGGGGTTGGTTTTAATATCGTGGATGTGCTGTCGTTTAAAGATCACCATAGATTCACGGATTCGGATATTCGTCGCATTGCAAAACAAGCGAAAAATAGCGTCATCGATTGGGTAATGACGACCGAAAAAGACGCTGTTAGATTTATTCCACATGCGCCACTTCCGTTTTCGTTGGCTGCGGTACCGTTGATCGTTCAGATCCAACCGGTAAATGATTTTCGTTCGTGGCTATTGGGGCGATTGCATCACAGTGGGTTTCAAAAATGAGGGTCTCACTGCGGTATCGACTTGAATATGCCGTCGTAATGACGATTCGAGCTGTAGTTCGTGTTTTGCCACGGCGAGTCAGTCTTAGTTTTGGGACCGCAGTCGGCGGGATTTTTTATCTGTTGCATGGGCGACGTCGTGAATTAGCAATGTCCAATTTACGTATGACTTTTCCGAAGCGAACGGATTTTGAATGCCGGACGATTTTACGTGCGACTTTCGCTCAGTTAGGAAGGCACTGTATTGACTTTCTTAATTTCGACGCGATGGAAGCAGATGAGATGTTCAAGCTCGTTGAGTTTGAAGGTGAAAAGTATGTTGAAAACGCAATAGCTCAAGGGCGTGGCGTTATGTATTTTGCGGGCCACTTTGGTGCTTGGGAACTACAGATTATGGTTCATGCGTTTCGTTTTCAAC
>CAUZRA010000220.1:0-3722 GCA_963582035.1 Vicinamibacteria bacterium
CAAATGGACGCGTGTTTGCCGATGTTACGGATGATGAAGCGGCGGGCGTGCCAGATGGTCTCAAAGTCGACGCGCGCGGGAATCTATGGGCGACTGGACCCGGTGGTATCTGGGTGTTTAATTCCGACGGACGTCATCTTGGGTCTATTCAGCCAGATGAGCGTCCTGCCAATCTGGCGTTTGGTGGAGCTGACGGCATGACACTTTTTATGACGGCACAAACAGGCTTTTATCGCATCCCCGTGAGCGTTGTTTGGGCGGGTCTTGAATAACGGTCGTTTGCACGTGTCTGCGGTGAACCGTGCTATATGAATGAGGTGTTGGATGATTGAACACGCAGACCGACCTCGTGAAGATAACTTCGGGCATTCGTCTGAACGATATCGTGTGATCTTTACGTTTGCGCTTCTTGCACTGGCTTGGTTAAGCCTTACTACCAGTTCAGTCGCTAATGAGAACTGGCCACAGTTTCGTGGCAGTGGTGCTCTTGGTGTTGTCGATGACCCCTCGTTACCCATGTCATGGAGCACGACTGACAATGTGGAGTGGGTCGCCGATGTGCTTGGGCTTGGCTGGAGTTCGCCAATTGTGTGGGACGATCTGGTCATCGTGACAGCTGTCGCGAGTGACGCTGCCGTCGAAGAGCCACGGGCCGGGTTTTACTTCGGCGGGGAGCGGCCAACGCCGACCGACCAACATCGTTGGATGGTTTTTGCATTCGATATTAATACCGGAGAACTTGTGTGGCAGCAGGAGGTGCATCGGGGGATACCGGCGGCACCTCGACACCTAAAGAATACCTATGCCTCCGCGACACCGGTGACTGACGGTCAACACATTTACGCGTATTTCGGAAATGAGGGTTTGTTCTGTCTCGATATGGCCGGTCGCGTACTGTGGTCACAGACCTTTGACCTGGCTGAGACACGAGCAGGGTGGGGCACTGCGGCGTCGCCGGTACTCCACGGGGATCGTTTGTACCTTGTCAATGATAACGACGACCAGTCGTTCCTTGTGGCATTGAGTAAGGAAACTGGCGCCGAACTCTGGCGGGTGAATCGAGATGAGGGCTCAAACTGGTCTACCCCGTACATCTGGGAGAATGATCTGCGAACGGAACTTGTGACAACGGGGACTGATAAGGTCCGGTCCTATGATCTTCAGGGGAACCTGTTGTGGGAACTGACAGGGATGTCATCGATTACGGTCACAACGCCGTTTTCAAGGTTTGGTTTTCTCTATCTCGGTTCAGGGTACATTGGGGACCAGCAGCGACCGGTGTTTGCCATTAAACCCGGAGCGAGTGGCGATATTAGTGTTCCGGAGGACGGCTCGCTCGACGAATACATTGCATGGTATCTACCCCAAGCGGCATCCTACAATCCTTCTCCTGTGATTTATGGCGACCACTACTACACGCTACTCGATCGCGGGTTCTTCACGTGTCACAACGCTCGAACTGGAGAAGAAGTCTATGGCCGTCAACGCATCCGTCCTGGTGTCGCATTTACCGCATCACTATGGGCTTATCGTGATCATATATTTGCGTTGAGTGAAGACGGAGATACATACGTTATTAAGGCGGGTGAAGAGTTTGAAGTAATTGCTGTTAATAGTTTGAATGAGATGTCGATGGCGACGCCGGCCATTGCTCATTCCAGCCTATTCGTTCGCACTGCCTCAAAGCTGTACAGAATTTCAGCATCAGACTAGGCGTGGTGAGTATTCATTAACAAGCCCGAAAGGGGAGTCATGCGTTTCTCTAATAAGGACAGTCGTAGAGTTTTTACTGCAATCGTGTTAGTCGTCATGTCGGCTTTGAGTGTCGTCGTGCACGCTCAGTCCGCTCGTCGCGTTACCGAGGCAATGGTCGACGAATGGATGACCAGCTTATCGAATTGGGGGCGGTGGGGTTCTGACGATGAATTAGGAACGTTGAATCTTATTACTCTCGAGAAACGGCGAGCGGCTCTGGGACTCGCAACAGCAGGTATTTCGGTCTCCCTATCGCACAATTATCTTACCGAACGAGCCGTTGATGCCACTTCGCCAATCGGCCGAGAAATGCTTGGACCGGATCGTCCTGGGCCATTCCGCAGCGACCGCTATACCTTTGCATATCACGGGTATGCCCACTCACATATGGATTCACTTTGTCACATGATGCATGACGGCCGTATGTATAACGGCTATGTACGTGATGAGGAGGTTACGGCGGCTGGATGTGCCAAATTGGCAATCATTAACTTCAAGCAGGGCATCGTGACGCGAGCCATTTTGATGGATATCGCTCGCCTCAAGGGTGTTGATTATCTTGAACCAGGAACTCCTATTTACGTGGATGACCTCGAGGCGTGGGAGCGTGCATCCGGGGTGCGAGTGGAACCCGGAGATATTGTCTTTGTGCGAAGTGGACGCTGGGCGCGACGTGCCGATGTGGGACCATGGGCGACGTCTGAACAGTCTTCCGGATTGCATGCATCTGTTGCTCCATGGCTCCACGAACGCGGTGTTGCGATGCTTGGCGGCGACGGGACAAACGATGCTATGCCGTCCGGCGTGGATGGTGTTGCACAACCGATTCATCAGTTGACGATCGTCGCGATGGGGATGCCGCTATTCGACAACCTTGATCTTGAAGCGGTTGCCGCGGAGGCTGCCCGCCAAAACCGATGGGAGTTCTTGCTTGTTGCTGCACCACTTGCGATGGACGGCGGTACGGGATCGCCGCTAAACCCACTGGCAATCTTTTAATGAGGCAGAATATTTGTTGGGAGCGATCGCAGTGAACACCGTTCAAAGTGTGCGGCAGTGTTCATGATGGCTCTCAATAACCAATTGCGATTAATTCATCGACGGTTCGGATGTACCAGATACCGTCAACCAGTGCAGGAGATGCAAGAGTTTGCGCTCCAATGTCATTCGTATGAAGGAGTTCAAACTCGGGCCCGGTTTTCAGAACGAATGTAACGCCGTCATCGCTGGTGACGAATACTTTGTTGTCAACTACAACCGGCGACGCGGAGATACCTTCACGTATTGCTCGTCCAAGCCGTTGTTGCCACATTACCGTCCCTGTTGCTGCATCGAAGCAGGTGATAATGCCCGACATGTCATTGATCGTGTACAGGTACCCATCGTATGCGACTGGTGAGGGTATAAAGGGAGAGCCGCGCGACGTTGACCAGGCGATATGAGTGTCGGTGATGTCTCCCCGGCCCCCTGGTCGAATCGCAAGTGTCGGTCCTGCGCGCCCAGAGGCACAAAAGATGAGCCCGGCCGCTACAACTGGTGTTGGGATCACCTCAAACAGATTGCCTCCGCAATGCCACAGTTCGTCGCCTGTTTTCGGATTGTAGGCATTGACCGTGTTTTGGCTGCTGACAATCAATTCATCGTGGTCGCCAACCCGGATTGCGATCGGTGAGCCCCAACCAACGCTCGCGTTTCGTGCCGTGCGCCATACTTGGTTTCCGGTTGCGGTATCGTACGCGGCAACAAAGCCACCACCACGTTGGTCTTGATAAATAATGAGTAGGTCTTCGTACAGTAGTGGCGACCCAGCAGGGCCATGGTAGTTATTGATTGAGCCGACTTCTGAGTGCCAGAGAATATTGCCATCGAAGTCAAGTGACACGATGCCACGACCGCCGAGTGACGCGAAGATTTGTTTGCCGTCAGTTGTTGGGGTAGCCGACGCCGGACCGTTTTTTGAATGGACG
>CAUZRA010000221.1:0-3703 GCA_963582035.1 Vicinamibacteria bacterium
TCAGACCGTCGTGTTAGCCAACAGCACGCCCCGATACCAGCACTACTCGCTACCGCAGGCGTCCATCATCACTTGGTACGTGAGGGTACCCGCACTCGTTGCGCATTAATTGTTGAAACCGGCGAAGCGCGAGAGTGCCACCACATGGCTTTACTTGTGGGGTATGGTGCCGCCGTCATTAATCCGTATCTTGCATTTGAAACGATCGAGCAACTCTTGCTAGACGGAGACATTCAAGACCTTAGTGAAGAACAAGCAGCAAAAAATTACGTTACAGCATGCACAAAAGGCGTCTTGAAAGTGATGTCAAAGATGGGTATCTCCACGCTTCAGAGCTATCGAGGAGCACAAATATTTGAAGCTGTTGGGCTTGAGACCTCATTTATTGACCGCTACTTCACGTGGACTGCTTCACGAATCGGAGGTATCGGGATTACTACCATCGCAGAAGAAATTGCTCGACGCCATGCTATTGCTTTTCCTGCGCGAGGTCGTCCCGATGGCGAACTCGACTCCGGTGGCGAGTACCAATGGCGACGAGATGGTGAGTACCACCTATTCAATCCCGAAACCGTCTTCAAACTTCAGCATGCAAGCCGGAGCGGCCAGTACGAAATCTATCGCGAGTATGCCGAATTAGTAAACGACCAAAGCCAAAAACGCTCCACGCTGCGCGGGCTGCTCAAATTTACTGGAATGGACAATTCGATTCCGATTGAGGAAGTGGAACCGGTCGAAAATATCTATAAAAGATTTTCGACTGGAGCGATGTCGTACGGATCAATTAGTGCGGAGGCTCATGAAACACTTGCTATCGCTATGAATCGGATCGGTGGCAAATCAAACACTGGTGAAGGTGGGGAGAACCCTAAGCGCTTCACAGCCGATAAAAATGGAGATTTGCGCCGAAGCGCCATTAAACAGGTGGCATCCGGTCGGTTCGGCGTAACCAGCGAGTACTTAGTTAATGCCGATGACTTGCAGATCAAGATGGCACAAGGTGCGAAACCTGGTGAAGGAGGACAACTACCTGGTTTTAAAGTCTATCCATGGATCGCTGAAGTCCGTCACTCAACACCGGGAGTAGGCCTTATTTCTCCTCCCCCACACCACGACATTTACTCAATCGAAGATCTCGCACAGCTCATCCATGACTTAAAGAACTCGAATCCAGATGCCAGAATCCACGTAAAACTAGTTGCAGAAGTTGGTGTCGGAACAGTAGCGGCCGGTGTTGCAAAGGCCCACTCCGATGTTGTCTTGATTTCTGGTCACGACGGCGGTACTGGAGCGTCGCCACTTACGAGTCTTAAACACGCTGGCGTGCCTTGGGAATTAGGTCTCGCAGAGACACAACAGGTTCTAGTCCTAAACGATTTACGAGACCGAATTGTGGTGCAGGTAGACGGCCAAATGAAGACCGGACGGGATGTCGTCATTGCCGCTCTTCTCGGAGCCGAAGAATACGGTTTTTCAACAGCCCCGTTGGTCGTCTCTGGTTGCATCATGATGCGCGTGTGTCATCTCGATACCTGTCCAGTTGGCGTGGCAACCCAAAATCCAGAGTTGCGAAAACACTTCAGTGGTAAACCAGAATTTGTGGAGAACTATTTCCGTTTCGTCGCTGAAGAAATACGTGAATTGATGGCCCAGCTTGGATTCCGGACTATGGATGACATGATCGGGCAAACCAACCGACTAGATATGCAGCAAGCAGTCGGTCATTGGAAAGCGAACGGAATTGACCTGTCGGCCATTCTCCATCAACCTGACGTCCCAAATTCCGTTGGACGCAGATGCCTGCAGTCTCAGGACCACGGCTTAACCCAAGCCCTCGATACTGAGTTAATCGAACTGTGTCGGAACGCAATCGAGCAACGTACGCCAATCGAAATAGACTTACCGATCCGCAACATAAACCGAACCGTTGGAACGATGCTCGGCTCAAAGATCTCTCGCCGGTGGGGAGCCCAAGGGCTTCCCGACGACACAATCCGGATCAATTTCACTGGGTCCGCTGGCCAAAGCTTTGGCGCGTTCGTCCCCCGTGGAGTCTCAATGACGGTCGAGGGAGACGCAAACGACTATTTTGGCAAGGGTCTATCTGGCGGGCACCTCGTTATCTACCCACCCAAGCAGTGCACCTTCCCCCCTGAGAACAACATTATTATTGGCAATGTCGCGCTCTATGGTGCGACGAGTGGTGAACTTTTTGTTCGTGGTGTCGCTGGCGAACGTTTCGCGGTTCGCAATAGTGGCGCCCATGCTGTCGTAGAAGCAATTGGCGACCACGGGTGCGAGTACATGACGGGTGGACGCGTCGTCATCATTGGGGTGACGGGAAGGAATTTCGCAGCTGGAATGAGTGGCGGCATCGCCTACGTCCTGGACCAAGACCAAACATTCAAGGGACGCTGTAATCTAGGCATGGTCGATCTCGAGACGATTGCTGACGATGACGACCTTCTCCTCCAACACCTGCTAGCACGGCACGTCGAACTAACCGGCAGCACCGTTGCCCAAGAACTGTTAACGCAGTGGAACGAAACAAGCTCGAGATTCGTAAAGGTAATGCCGCGTGACTACAAACGAGTACTCCAAGTAGAGGCGAAGGCTCGGGCGGAATCGCGAGAACCAGAATTCTCAGAACTGATCGGAGCACAGTAAATACAGGACGTCGGAGCAGATGGGAAAACTCAAAGCATTTCTTGAAATCGATCGCCAAAAACCACCAAGCCGACCTATTTCTGAACGTGTGTCGGACTGGAACGAAGTTTATCTCCGTTACAAAACAGATGACCTGAGGGATCAAGGTGCCCGGTGCATGGACTGCGGAATCCCGTTCTGTCATCAGGAGTGTCCGCTTGGCAACCTCATTCCTGACTGGAACGACCTGGTTTATCGAGACAAATGGCAATCTGCCATCGAACGACTACATAAGACCAACAATTTCCCAGAATGGACAGGGCGGCTTTGCCCAGCGCCCTGCGAAAGTTCCTGCGTTCTCGCTATTGACCGTGACGCAGTAACGATTAAGTCGATCGAGTTAGCCATCATCGAGCGTGCCTTCGACGAAAACTGGATCACACCGATGCCACCAGCTACGCGGACACAAAAAACCGTCGCAATTATTGGTTCGGGGCCGGCTGGATTAGCTGCGGCTGATCAATTGAATCGAGTTGGACACAACGTTACAGTGTTTGAAAAATCAAGTCGGATCGGTGGATTGCTACGCTATGGAATCCCTGAATTTAAAATGGAAAAACGCTTCCTTGACCGGCGAATTAGTCTCATGGAAGCCGAGGGAGTGGTGTTTAGGACCGGCGTTAACGTCGGAGCCGACATCTCAGCCGAACAAATCAGACACGGCTACGATTCCGTCCTTTTGGCCGGTGGTGCAGGGCAACCGCGTGATCTTAAAGTACCAGGCAGAGAACTCGCTGGTGTCCACTTCGCCATGGAGTATCTCACCCAACAGAATCGGCGTAACGAGGGCGAAGTTATCCCAGAAGAAGAAGCCATTACGGCGATTGATAAACGGGTTGTAATTATTGGTGGTGGGGATACTGGAGCTGACTGCCTCGGCACCGTGCACCGGCAGAATGCACGCTCAGTTACGCAATTCGAACTTTTACCACAGCCCCCTGACATGCGCGCGCCTGACAACCCTTGGCCTTTGTGGCCGCACATCTTCCGCATCTCG
>CAUZRA010000222.1:0-3665 GCA_963582035.1 Vicinamibacteria bacterium
ATCTGGAAGCCGAAGCCGCCGGGATCAGGAGCACCGGAATCGGTTGTTATTTCGACGATGCGATGCATGAAATCCTTGGTCTTGAAGACACCACCTATCAGGACCTGTACCATTTCACAGTCGGCGGTGCGGTCGAAGACACTCGGCTCACCACGCTCCCGGCCTATGCGGATTCACTATAATTCGCTCGCCAGGGCACTCGCCATCGGCTAGCTTCGACCACAACCCTACGGGTGTAGATCCAGGTCCTACCGCTGGCTGGCAAGGGGTTCAATGCGATTAGCGCGGGTGCGCGGCGTCCCATTCGCCCGACCGCAAACATCTATACCGGCTGGACAGGTGTCAAAGCCACTCGCGTGGCACAGCATACGGACGAGATCCTCAAAGATGGTGACCAAATGGTGGTCAAGGTTTAGTCGAAGCGCCCGCTAATTACGTATAGATCCGCTATGTCGAATGAAGTACGTCCCCGGTTGGGCCGACAGCGTCACTCCGGGTTCCATGCGGGTGTCTTTTACCGACAGCCAGACCATGCATACAGCAATGATCAGGAAGATGACTTTCATGAAGCGATCCGTCGTATGAATAACTTTTGTTTCACGGGTAATGATGGCAGCTCCTTTGCGGTTGATATTCCGCGATAGCGTATCGCGGGTTATTTCTTCTTACGAAACTGTTTTTGCTCCCGTTTATCTGTCGGGCCGGTGCAGGTTACACTGTGCGACAGTTGTGGGCTGACGATGCGTTAGAGCGGAATCCACTTATGAAAAACATCTCGTTTGCGATACTGATCGTCTTTGCATCTACGATTTGCACAATGGGTCAGGACTGGTCGCAATGGCGGGGAGTAGAACGTCAGGGAATCTGGCATGAGGACGGCATCATCGACCAGTTTCCAGATGATGGACTGAAGGTGAAGTGGCGAGTCCCGATTGGTTCGGGTTATGCGGGGCCGGCCGTCGCGAATGGCCGTGTATTCGTGCTGGACTGGACAGAGGATGCCAGTTCACGAACGCTTGATGGAACGGAGCGTCTGTTGGTGTTGGACGAAGAGACCGGCGATGAATTGTGGGCGGCTGAGTGGCAGACGTCCTATCGCGCGTTGATGGGGTCGTATGCAATCGGACCAAGAGCAACGCCAACGGTCGACGGAGACAGCGTGTTCGTAGTGGGCGCAACCGGGCGACTCTTAAGCTTTGATGTCACTGATGGCTCGAGGAATTGGGTGGTCGACTACGTTGAAGACTACGACATGTCGGTTCCGCCGTGGGGGATGGCAAGCGCTCCTCTCGTTGATGACTCGCGTCTGATCGCGATCGTCGGCGGTCATCCGGATGCTCTCGTCGTGGCGTTTGATAAACGGACCGGCCAGGAGGTCTGGCGAGCACTCGATGTCGTCTCGGAGTCTGGATACGGCCAGCCAGTGATTTATGAGGCTGGTGGAGTCCGCCAACTGATTATTTGGCATCCGACCGGCTTGACCTCGTTGTCTCCCGAGACGGGCGAGGTGTATTGGGAGCAACCCTTTGAAACGGGTGACGGAATGACTGTCGCGACACCCGTCAAGAGTGGCTCGTATCTTCTTGTCAGCCAGCTCTATAACGGGTCGTTGATGATGCGGCTAAACGCAGATAGTCCCAGGGCTGAACTGCTGTGGCAGGGGTCGAGCAACAGTCCCGACGCCGATGCGACCGACGGACTTCATTCGATGACAACAACACCAATTGTCATTGACGATTACGTGTACGGTGTCGGTTCTTATGGAGAATTGCGTGGATTGGATGCGCGCACCGGTGAACGACTATGGATGAGTGATCAGTTGACGATGCAGGAGATGTGCGCGACTGCATTCTTTGTTCGGAATGGAGACCGCTATTTCGTCAATAGCGACGACGGTCAATTGGTGATCGCGAGATTCACGCCCCAGGGTTACGTTGAGCTGGATCGTACCGACCTGATTGCTCCGACGGCTCAACCAGCACGGGGACACTGTGCCGACCGATTATTTAATTGGGTACATCCGGCCTACGCAAACGGCCATATCGTTCAGCGGAACGATCATGAGATCTTGCGAGCCTCACTAACAGCATCGGACTACTAAACAACGGTTTGCGCGGTTCGTCGTTTGAGCGCCCAGTCGGACGAATAACGTCAGCGCAGCGGGTGCGGTCACGTCATCCCGCAACACAGTTTCTGCCGTGTAAGCCAATAGGGGCAAACTCGTGCTAAGGACAGAATTTCAAGAGGTCCATCTCTATATCTGGGGCATGAGTTTTAATCCATTCAAAAATAGGGGGTGGGTCATCTGGCTCTTGGGGAATATGTTTAGCCAGGGCCACCCCGAAGATGCGACCACCATATCCAGTCTCTCGAATCGCTCTTGCGGCGTCATTCATTGTGGCCCCCAGCGTCACAATATCATCGACCAAGAAAACCACATCAATACCACCCCCATTCAAAAGTTTGCCGTTATCTAACAACGAGTGGGTGTTACGAACAGCTTTAAGCCGGGCGTCTTTTCCTTTGGTTTCGTGTAGCGGTTCATACGGTTGTTTGCAAAGCAGGTTTGTCGTGTGGAGCCATACGTTGTGCTCATCCTTGTGCTGAAAAGCCTTAGCTAATTGCGTCACAGGATCGTCCAAGCCAGCTTGTATTTGTCGTGAGCCGATCATGGGTAACACAAGAAAGGTCTGACCCTTGGTCTCTTCACTATCAGCAAACTCGCTTTTTACTACTGCCGACATCAATAGAGAGGCACCCGTCATATCAGCCCGGCGAGAACACTTCTTTGGGGACTTGCAAGCATCAAACCCAATGGAATGATTAACAAACGTCGTCCAAATGTCGGTTCCTTTGCTGACTCGCCGTCCAAGACAAAGAATAAGGTCTAGGTGTAGTTCCTCAGGTTGCAGGTACTCCGCTAGGGCTTCCTTCGGAAACGCCAAGAACGGGCCAGCAGTTTTTGTTGTGTCCTTGTCTGCCATCGGTTTCCGCATACGAAGATCTGTCACGAAGTCGGCGACGCCGCGATCGTCATCGACATCTAGCGGCAAGGCGACCTTCGTCGCGAGCAGTTGCTGGTTTCCCAGTGTGCTCGTTGCAGTGTGCCATTGCTGTGGGTGCTTGACGCATATAACTTTTCTCTTTTGTTCCTGCGCGAATTTGACCGTGTGCATTGTGCCGCCCACAACGTCAGTTTCAATCACAAGCACCGCTTGACTGAACGCGCTCTGTAACCGGTCTCGTTCGATAAAATGGTGGTCCCGGGCTGTTTCCGCCAACGAATACTCACTCACTAATGCACCACCGTTAGTGACAATCCGTTCCGCTAATTCTTCATTACTCGTTGGATAAACGTGGTCCAATCCGTGGGCGAGCACAGCGACCGTGACTCCCCGCCCAGCCAAGGCTCCCTCGTGCGCACTGGTATCGCAGCCGATCGCAAGTCCGCTCACCACAGCGACACCATTTTCCGCACACCGTTGCGCCATTTTTCGAGCAGCCTCATGACCATAAGACGTGGGGTTTCTCGTTCCGACGATTGCAACAGCTACTGGAGTCACCAGAGCATTTGCCGCCCCCTTCACATAGAGAACCGCGGGGGGATCAGCAATCGACCGTAGGTTATTCGGGTAACTGTGAGTGTTATACGCGCAGACCGAGAT
>CAUZRA010000223.1:0-3658 GCA_963582035.1 Vicinamibacteria bacterium
TCTTCTTGAGGCTGATCAGTGCGGAATTAGCCTGACAGAGAGTGCGGCCATGATGCCGGCAGCGAGCGTAAGTGGTCTTTACTTTGCACATCCCGAAGCAACCTACTTCACTGTTGGTCGGATTGGCTCAGACCAGGTTATTGACTACGCAATGCGCAAAGGTATGTCGGTCGACGAAGTTGAGCGGTGGTTGTCTACAAGTCTCGGGTACGAACCCAAAACTAATAACTAGCCACACACCGTTCCTCGTTAGACCGTAACTGATTTGCACTAAATCTTGTTTTCAAAGGCTTCCGATGTGCGGTGTATGATCGTGTGGCGGACGCATGGAGTATCACATTCGTCAGTATGACTTGCACCAGGGTGCGCTCGAAATCGAGTACATTGAAGAGTACTTCGGTGAGTTCCCGAGAAAGAAAACAGCAGATGAAGTCATTAGGCGGCTCACTGACCGCGATCATCAGATCGTTATGGCCGAGGCACCCCTGACCGACGATCCAGGTACCGTTGTGCCGGTGGCGTACAAGGTGTCGCATGAACTCCGA
This sequence comes from Vicinamibacteria bacterium, assembly GCA_963582035.1. Classification (GTDB taxonomy): domain Bacteria; phylum Acidobacteriota; class Vicinamibacteria; order Vicinamibacterales; family UBA8438; genus DTWD01. Next base: position 546 of record CAUZRA010000223.1, read on the forward strand.
CGGAATGAGACCGATCTGAAACTAGCCGACTTGGTTGAGCGGTTGACTGGAACTGTTGAGTTTTTTGGTCGGAAAGTTTTATATAGCTGGATCGGCGGGACGCGACGGGATTGGCGTGGGCAAGGTTTCTTCCGTGCGTTAACAGAAGAACAAGAAGCATGGGCTCTCGATAATGGGTTTGATGAAATTCTGACTAAAACAAAGAATCGACTCTACAGCATGCGTGGGACGCTCGATCATCTCGAATTTAATGTGATCAAGCTCGAGCCAAACGAACAAGACAACCGAGAATCGAAGGTCTATCTCAGTAAGAAGCTGGGACTCGAGGTTCTCGATCGTCATCGGAGCAAGCGCTCCGTGATTCATACTACCTAATTTTTAAATCGATACGATTGCACCGTGCTGATCACCCGGATAGACGAAAGCGACGATCCAAGGGTCTCAGATTTCAGGGGTGTTTCAGACCCAGAGTTGATGCACCGCCGCCGACTCTTTGTAGTCGAAGGCCGAATGGCGGTGGAACGCCTGTTGCTATCTAGATTCAGAGTGAGAGCTTTGCTGTTAACCGAGTCGGCATACCTCCGTCTTAGAGTCACGCTGGCCAAAATGGACCGAGACCTTGAGGTGTTTCTGATTGATTCTGCGGGTCTACGTGAGGTTGCAGGTTTCAGATTTCACCGTGGCTGTTTAGCACTGGGAGAACGGTCATCAGCCACGACCCCATCCTGTCTAGTGCCTGATGCATGCCGACCGATTGTTGCACTCGAAGCGTTGTCCGATCCCGATAATGTCGGTTCAATTTTCCGCAGCGCGGCTGCATTTGGTGCGAAAGGTGTGTTGTTATCGCCAACGTGTACCGACCCTCTGTACCGCAAAGCTATTCGAACATCTATGGGGGCTACACTCCAGCTACCCTTTCTGATCGATTCCGAGTGGCCTATGGGTCTTACGATAATTCGTGAGCGAGGGGCAACTTTAGTGGGGCTATCACCAGATTCGCCAGCAATTGATCTTGAGTCTTTTGTAGCTGATTCGAAGGTCGGTCCGATGGCGCTACTGTTTGGGAATGAAGGTGCTGGTCTCAGTAGAGAAGCTCTCGGTTGTTGCGACGTATGCGTTCGGATTGCACTTGCAGAGTCCGTCGATTCCCTGAATGTAGCGACCTCCGAGGCGATTGTTTTACAGCGGTTCGGTCCTAGTCCTCGGGGAGTTTCTTGAACTTTCGAACGGTGCCGAGATAGTCTGCTCCGTAGACGTTTCCATCTCTATCAGTGGTTACTCCCTCAGCTAGAGTCGAAATTCCGGCATAGGGGTACGGGCATGGATCAGGGATAAAAGCTGTGACCCGCCCGTCTCGGACACTTCCGATGCGAATGCCTCGTTTGGCACCGAGATTAAAACCATACCCGGTCGCAGGCAGTCCCGCACGCCCAATGTTAGTGCGTCCATCTCTCGATTCAGAGTCAGCAACGTACATGATGTCGTTTTCGTCGATGTAGATGCCACTGGGACGGCCGAACTGGTACCAGACGTCAAAGAAATGGCCATCGCCATCGAATATTTGGATGCGGTTGTTCTGTCGATCACCTACGTAGACATAGCCTTGAGAATCCACCGCGACACTGTGGACCACATCAAATTCACCTGCGCCCATTCCTTTTCTTCCCCAGACGTGGACAAGGTTTCCGTCTAAATCAAACTTGAGTACACGGGCGTTTCCTAACGCGCCGCCACCGCCAGCGTGACCGTCGGCCACATAAATATCACCAGCCCGGTTGACGGCGACTTGGGTTGGTGCGTTAAAAGTCACCGACTCAGTAATTGTTTCTGTTTCCTCGACATCAGCATTAGTCTGAGTATCGATATCCGCAGTATCGGTTTCCTGCAAAGAGGCTTCATTGTTCTCGTTGTTATCGGGTTTCCACGTTCGGACAAATCCGTTTGGTTCACTCCCTGCCACACCCGGTGTGCCAAGCGTCATGAGCAATTCACCATCAGAACTAAATTTAAGAACCACTTGTCCTTTCTCATCGGCCTGACCATTATCAGCGACCCACACGCTACCATCGGGCGAGACTGTAATTTTGTGTGGACTGACAATCAATGACTGACCGAATTGTTGGAGAACTGCCCCAGACTGATCGAACTGTAGGATCGGGTGGAGTTCAGAATCAAGACAAGTGGTGCCTCCGGCTCCGGTCTGACCGCAGCGGTCGATCGCCCAGATCGTTCCGTCTGGCGCGCGACTGATACCGGCTGTTGATCCCCATACGCGGCCGTCCGGCAAACTGCCCCAATGTGCACCTGTATCGAACGGATTCGGCAGGTCGTTCCGTGCGCCGAGAAGTGATACGGCTGGTAGCGCTACCGGGTAGAGACCCTCAAAAATTGGTGTCTGAGGTGCTGGTAATTCAGCGTCGGTGGGATTACCGCAACTATCAGCGAGCGAACCTGGTGAGCCAGGAAGGTCAGGGATTCGTTCAATGACTTCAATGTCATTCTGATTCTGACCTGATTCTGCCAGTCGTGGGGTGAACTCGGATGCGACGAAGGCGTTGCCGAACACGGCAAGACTGGTTGCTAGTGCAGCCGTATGAAGTCGAGCACTCGAACGGCGCTTTAAGTTCTGGTCTACCTGTCCCACAGTAGCTAACTCTTAAAAGACAGCGATTGGGTTGAGAGGCGAACCGGTTCCACCGTCGACAGGGATTGGCCCTGCTGTTATGAGAAACTCCCAACGGTTTTCGTCAGCTGCAGTCTCAGCCAATGTTTCAAGGTCCATGTTGTCGAAGATGTTACTGCCGAATCCTGCAATCAGCATCGTATGGACCGGTTGCGTTACGCCTTCAACAAGTGATGGCATGACGTCAGTAGCTGCATCACTGCCAACGAAGGCGACGCCGCGCTCTTTGATCCATGGTAGGACAGACGCATGGAGCCCAGCGCTACTACTTGAAATGCGCCAAGGACCGAGCGCAGCACGTCGCGCCCAACGTCCTGTTCGGACGAAGATTACGTCACCCGGTGAGACGCGGATACCAGCTCGTGCTTCCCATGCTTCAATATCTTCAACGTAAATTGGGGTTTCCGGTTCGAGATACGGCACGCCTTTG
>CAUZRA010000224.1:0-3619 GCA_963582035.1 Vicinamibacteria bacterium
CTGCTGTAATCCTTTGATCGACTTCGCAAACACACCATCACCACGTTGTCTGTCCGTGTTGAGTTCACGGTAATGTGGAAGCGAACACACGACCTCAACTTGATTCACAGCCAAAAATCCTGAAAGGTCGGTCTGCGATGGCAAGTCGAGTACTGTGAGGTTACAGCGATCGATCACATGCCGATCAAGGGCACGGCACTGCTCCACCAGCCACCGAAAATGTGGGTTTAGCTCCGGCGCACCCCCAGTCACATCGACAGTCGCAATAGTTGTCTGGCTTAGTGCATCCAAACATTGTTGCATCGTTTCACGCGTCATCACCTCGCGGCGATCAGGTCCTGCATCAACGTGACAATGGAGACACGTCTGATTACACAACTTGCCGACATTAATCTGGAAAGTGTCAATAGTCGTCGGCAAGAGAGGATACGACCCCACTTCTGACAGTGCCGCATCAAAATCCTGAGCGAGCGTTAACTGGCGCAACACGGCTAATTGATCACTTGATGACGTCAAACGACGCTGGCCTGCGACCAGTGTCGACAGTGTTTTTTTCATAAGACCAGTCCTGTCACATACCAACCTGGGTGGCCTGGTTTCTCATCTGAATCCCGTGCACCAATGATGCACCACCTCGAATAGCCGATGCTACGTGCACCGTTTCAGTCATTTGGTCTATATCCGCCCCTTTTTCTAAAGCATCCGCCGTATAGGCTTCTATGCAATACGGACACTGGACCGTATGCGCAACGGCCAACGCAATTAAAGACTTTTCGCGCGCGGATAACGCCCCATCTTCAAAGACCGCGTTATACCACGCAAAAAACTTCGCTGACAACTCAGGACAATTCTTGCCAATGTCACCAAATTTCTTCAAATCATCGGAATGGTAATACGTATCATGCATCGCTCCTCCTGTTTTTTCAGCGACTCCGTTCAAGTCAGCCGTTATAATCGGTCACATCAACTGATGAACCGAGTCGTACAAACCGGTGCCACCGTAGCAGCGCTCGCGGCGATGGTTTCCCCAACGACCGCAGCCGTTCCGAGCTTCGTTGAAATCACTTGGATGTCGATGGCCAACCTGCATTACCAAATCGAAGATATTGGTATCGTCACCGACGGGTACATCACCCGTATCCCTGAAGAAACGTTCTACGGCGGCCCAAGTGGTCTGGCACAAACGCGGACAGCGATTCGACCAGATGTCGGCAATGTCCGTCGGGTACTCAACGCACTTGGGGGAAGTAATCACGTTACCCGGTTGCTCACCGGCCATAGTCACTGGGACCATTCATTTGATATCGGGACCTGGTCAAAACTAACGGGCGCTCCCATTATTGGATCTCAAACGACATGCTATCAGGTGCTGGCAGAAGGAGTGAGTCCAGCCCAGTGCCAAGTCGCTGTAGGAAAAGAACAAATAGCCATCACGCAGGACATTAATCTGTTCGTCGTACGCTGGAACCACAGCGGAGACCCATCACTGAATCCAGAACAACATAATGCTGTGGAATTAAATGCGGCGCCAGAAATAGACACAGCAACCGGTGGGCTCCGAGCAGGCGTTGCGGAAGATTTTCCCAACGGTGGTGGGTCACGCGGATTCCTTTTTGTCGTCGATAGCCTTGAAGGTCGATTCAGTTGGTTCCAACAAAGCTCGGCCAGTGCCGTCGACCTGCATGTCCCGATCGTGGTGAATGGTGTCGACTACGGTGCACCAATCGACAACCTTCGTGGCGCACTGGCCGACGCTCACCTTGACTCCGTTGACCTATGGATTGGAACTGGCGGACTACCAATCGCAGAATTGATTATCCCTGTTCTGCGACCACGGGCCTATCTCCCGATCCACTGGGACGGACTATGGGCTCCGTTTGAAGACGGACTTCCCCAGCCCTTCTCATCACCTGACCTTGAAAACTATTTGGAACAGCACGATGTGACACTCGTAGCACCTAAACAATTTATGGATAAGTGGCGACTCGACTCGACAGGCATTCGAGAACTCGACAATCGTGCAGTCAAAGAAACGCTTGGATTTTTAGACGTCCAAGCGTTCTAGACTCAACGCAGGAGACTATAATTATGACGCGTACGTTTTTACTTAGTGCTATCGGCGTGTTTGTAATGGTCATCATCAACAGTGCAGCGCAGTCGCGTGAAGCAACCCCAGTTGCGACGATTAGCCAGATTCAGCGGGCCATGATCAGCCCTTCGTCGGATGTCATCTTCAGCATCGGAAGCCAGGAACCCGAAACGGAGGCGGACTGGCAGGCACTTGAAGACGCTGCGGTGATTCTGACGGAAGCAGGTAATCTTTTTATGATGGACGGACGCAAAAAGGATGACGGCCTTTGGATGGAGTTGGCCGGCGCAATGTCCGATGCAGGTGCAGCCGCTCTTACCGCGGCACAAGCCCGTAACCTCGATGGCGTTTTTGAGGCAGGCAACACGCTCATCGAAGTCTGTGAAGCATGTCATCAGCCGTACCGCGATGGTGGCAGACCAATGGGACCGCCGCCAGGAGTGGACGACCTACGATAGTACTACTAAGCGCTTGGCGTTCAGCTAGCTGGAATCGCTTCCATTAACAGGGCTAGTGCACGACGTAGCGCCTGCCCTCCAATACTGGCACCACGGTAGTGCCCTTGGCGGACAACCACAAGGTCATGCGATGGAATAATAATGGTGCTCTGTCCGCCTGCACCCGCCATGTAGTACGCGTCACGTGGGATAGGAAATGTCTCCGTACCATTAATCCAAAAGAAACCACCATAAATCGGTCGACCGTCACTGGCCCAGGCCGGTGCCACCGTGCTCACAAAGTCTACGTAGCCTTCGGGTAAAATTCGGTCTCCATTCCAAATGCCATCCTGAAGGTAAAGATTCCCGAGACGAGCCCAATCGCGAGCTGGAGCGAGTTCATACCCTTGCAATAAATAGTTACCATACGGGTCGGTTTCCAACACCATGCCATCAATCCCAATTTTGTCGAACAGCTGACGCTGTGGAAAAGACAGATATTCGTCACCCCGACCCTCAACGCCCAGTCGAACCAGGTAATTTGTCAAGACTGGATCAGAATTACGGTAACGACCGATCGTATTCGGTGGCCATTGCTGTGGGCGTGTTGCTGCCCACTCGAATGAGTTCACACTGCCGGTGTATACGTAAAGATGGTCAGGATAGCCAAGTGACGGGTCAAGATCAGGGTCCGCGACGCCCCGAAACCGTAAGCCGCTCGACATCCGGAGAATGTCTGCGATCCGAATTTCTTGCCGGGGATCTCCAGCTGTCTGCCACTCCGGAATGGGCGCTGATTCGTATAGGTCGTATACACCCTGTTCGATGAGTACGCCCATTAGCGTCGCGGTCAGACTCTTCCCCATTGACCAACTCTCGAGTGGCGTATGCATCGTGAGCCCCTCGCCATATCGCTCGCCAATAATTCGTCCTTTGTGAGTAACGACGAATGAGCCAGTCATGGATCCGGCGGGCACAAATGCGGCATCAATTGCTTCGCTCACCTTGTCGAGGTCGATTTCATCTGCAAAGGGCGTGTCTGGTAATACGTCGCCCATGGGCCAAGCCGTTGCGTCGGGTGCCGGCACATTAC
>CAUZRA010000225.1:0-3613 GCA_963582035.1 Vicinamibacteria bacterium
CCGGTTACTAGACAGTTGTTTAGGTGTAGTTCGATGGGGTTTCGTTGTGGTTGCGTTCGGTATTGGCGTGACACCTGTCTTTGCCCAGCAAGGGGCTGGAGATGGTGAATGGCATGCGTTTGCGGCTGATAACGGCGCAACCAAGTATTCACCACTCGACCAGATTAATGCGGATAACGTAGGCGACCTCAGGATTGCCTGGAGTCGTCAGACGGTGGATCAGTCGATTCTCGATGTTGTGCCAGAACTTGGTTATGGCAATGCGAATCGTGCGACCCCGCTCATGGTGGATGGTGTTCTGTACGCGCCGAACGCCGTGGGGCTTGTGGAAGCGTTTAATCCGGGAACTGGAGAAACACTGTGGGTTCAACAGCCGTTTGATAATGACCCCAGTTCCTATCGTGGCGCTGGAACACGAGGTGTTGCGTATTGGACCGACGGTAATGAGCGACGCATCGTTGTGCAACGGGGTGAGTGGATGTACGCCCTGAATGCCGAGACAGGCGAGATGTATCTGGACTTTGGAGATAACGGCCGTGTTGATTTAACAACTGGACTGAGTGAAGGCGCGCGTTACCGCTGGGGGGGCGCGCCTACCATCGTTCGCGATGTGATTGTTGTCGGTCAGTCGATGTCAGATACATTCGTTACGAAGGAAGATATTCGTGGTGACGTCAGGGCATTCGATGTACGGACGGGTGAGCTCAGTTGGTTGTTCCATACCATTCCTCAGGCTGGTGAATTTGGCACTGATTCGTGGGGAGATAACTCTTGGGAATACAGTGGTCATGCGCCAGTCTGGTCGCTGTTTGCGGCTGATGAAGAACTTGGCTATGTCTATATGCCAACGACATCGGCAACGAATGATATGTACGGTGGTCATCGCGCGGGTGACAATCTATTTACCCAGTCGATCGTTTGTGTCGATGCTGAAACTGGCGAACGCGTGTGGCACTATCAATTGGTCCACCATGGCTTATGGGACTATGACACACCGGCCGCGCCGATTTTGATGGACATTACGGTCGATGGACGAGATATCAAGGCTGTCGTCCAGATTACGAAACAGGCTTTTGCCTTTGCGTTTGACCGTGTGACGGGTGAACCAATATGGCCGATTGAGGAGCGACCGGCTCCACAGGGCGGGGCTCCTGGTGAAAGCTTGTCACCGACGCAACCATTTCCGACGAAGCCACCAGCATTTGATCGGCAGGGGGCGACAGTCGATAACTTAATCGACTTCACTTCTGAACTTCGTGAAGAAGCTCTCGCGATAACCGAGCGGTACACGATCGGCCCGCTGTTTACCCCTCCATCGGTGCAGGGTGATGGGCCAAACGATAATCAAGGCACAATTCAGTTGCCCGGTTCGCAAGGTGGTGCTGACGTGCAAGGTGCGGCGTTTGATCCCGAGACGAGTATTCTCTATATCCCTTCCATTACGTCACCGTTCGTTGCTGATATTGTCGAGGGTAATCCTGACCGAACAAATTTGAACTATGTGAAGGGACGTCGGCAATGGATTGGGGGGCCCCGCGGTTTACCTCTTTTCAAGCCGCCGTATGGACGGGTTACTGCGATCGACATGACAACAGGAGAGTTTGTCTGGCAAGTACCAAATGGACACGGCCCCACAGACCATCCGGCCATCCGCCATCTCAATCTAGGGCGTCTCGGGAGTCCAGGACGTCCTGGCCCGCTTTTGACCAAGAGCCTTCTCTTTCTTGGGGAAGGGTCGGATGTTGGCGTACAAGGTGGAGGGCGAGTGCCGGACGGTATGCCGCTTAATATTGTGACGAACTACGGCGAACCGTGGTTTCGTGCTTACGATAAAACTAATGGCGATGTCGTGTGGGAGATGGAATTGGTAGCCGGGACAACCGGCGTCCCGATGACCTACATGTATGACGGTAAGCAATACATCGTTGTACCCATCGGTGGGCTGGAGGTGCCAGGGCAGTGGGTCGCGTTGAGCCTGCCGTAGCGTTCGGGGCCTGGTTTGTTGCGTTCAGAGTGGTGGTTTTGCTGGCTGGTATTGCGTCATTCAGATGTAACAGCTTTTAGAGCCTCGAACTGACCTGACTGCTTTGCTGGCTCTCAATCATGACGATGACGGATGGCCAACTTCCCTTTGCTTTACGTCACGCAATTGACGCGTTGATGGACGGGGTCTCACATGGTGCGCTCCAAGATGCATCCGACCATCTAAGTTTGACATATCGCCGTGACGCCGGCTGTTCTGGCGCAATTAGGTCGTCGTTCGATCGACTTGCGTACATTGCGACACGGCTGCCAGCCACCTTTTCTGCGACGAAGGCAGCATTAGTCGAGTTACGGCACCGTTGTCCTGACGTGCATGCCAAGAGTTTGCTCGAACTTGGTGCTGGTCCTGCTACTGGCCTGTGGGCGGCCCGCGAAGTGTTTTCAGAATTAGGTTGTGCGACTCATGTTGAAGCAGATCGTGACACAGTTGAACTTGGCCGACAGTTGCTGATGGAGACGGGTATGTCTGAGACGGTTACTTCGTCATGGCATGCGAGTGACATGGTTGATATGCCGTCCTTTGAAGGTCACGACTTGGTGCTGATGGCATATGTTCTCGGAGAACTATCTCAAGATGAGCGGCGTAGAGCCGTCTCGTCTGCGTGGGAAGCGACACGAGAAGCTCTTGTGATTGTTGAACCAGGGACCTCGGGTGGGTCGGCACGGGTGCTCGATGCCCGCGCATGGCTTATTGATGAGGGCGGAAATCTCGTCGCTCCATGCCCGCATAGTACGGCGTGCCCACTACCAGCGACTGATTGGTGTCACTTTGCAGCGCGGTTAAATCGATCAAAACTGCAGCGCCGTCTCAAAGGTGGCACACTGGCTTTTGAAGACGAGAAGTTTTCCTACGTGGTCGTGACCAAACAACGATCTGACCGCTGCCGTGCACGAGTGTTACGGCGTCCTGATCGCGCCCCGCGTCGCGTTAGCCTTGAACTGTGTACAACTGATGGCATACGAAGGGAAGAAGTAAGACGAGGAAACTCGAGTGACTATCGGTTAGCGAGAAAGGTGCAGTGGGGAGATGCCTGGGACCTGTCTTCTCAAGAGTGAGCCTCTGAACCCTTGAGTGCTGATTCGCCAGAAGTCATTCTGGCCGGCGTGTAATGAATGGTTCGTACTACTTAACAATACGGATACGGTGAGCTTCACTGTCTCCGACATAGAGCGCACCGTTTGCATCAATCCAAATACCGTGCGGGCGGTTGAGTTTGCACTGGCGTGGTTCTGGCTCAGGCCCATCACCGCGTTCACCGGTACCGAGTGCTGTGGTGATGATGCCCGTGTTCACGTTAATCCGTCTAATGACATGATTTTCGGTGTCTGCAATATAGAGAGCCCCATCCGGTGCGTACGCTAGTCCTTTCGGACCCGCTAGTGTTGCCTCGAGTGCAGACCCTCCATCCCCTGTGTACCCTTGTTCGCCGGTTCCAGCGACATGGTGAATCGTTTCGGCTGCTAGGTCGATGCGATAGATAGCGTTTCCTTCACGCAGAGCCAGATAGAGATTGCCTGCTGGGTCTAGTGCCATCGCACGAGGCCCGTTTAGCGGTGTACCGTTTAGCGG
>CAUZRA010000226.1:0-3592 GCA_963582035.1 Vicinamibacteria bacterium
ATTGAAAAGTAATACTGCGATGCCCATCCACGATGTTCCTGAGAAATGTCGCAGCCGATAGCCCGGCACTGTCGAGTACGAAGGAACGCCCGCCAGCTCGTTGATCAAACGTTGCGACACTATCAGGATTGACTCGAGTACGAATACCCTCAAGGTCTGCCTCTAACGTCGCATCATAATCAACACCGCGCACATACTCGAGTAGGACTGTGTTGAGATTTACACCCGTACGAGAGCCTATGACGACCGGATAAACAGCTAACCCGCGCCGTCGGAATTCTGCAAGGGCTTGATCAAGTCTCGAAAGTTGTTCATTGTCTGATGCAAAATCTCCATCGGTAAACAACAACACTATTCGGTCACTACGCTCCTCGGGTTGCCAATCTTCATCGCCACTTTCGAATCGATCTTGATTATCGAGCGACTGAAACACATGTTCGAATGCAGTCGTAACATCAGAATCCCACGGAAACGCATCACCAGATAGCTGTTCCGGCGGACCAATTTGCCCTACCTGCTCAATAAATCGCTCGGCATTTGCTGACATATGCACCTGACGTAATGCCGTAGTCCCAAACACAAACAGTGCAACGCGGTCTCCAGGCGTAAGAATTTCCTGCGTATACAACGTGAGAGCTTCACGAACAGCAAGGTCAAGACGTGAAGGTCCAAGATCGCGAACCCACATCGAGGCCGAGGCGTCGATAGCGACAGCCACCTCAACATCACCCCGTTTGAAACTAGCGCCACCATAGACCCAAAACGGACGGGCAGCCGCAACCGCGAGCACAGCCAAAGCAATGGTCGCAAAAAACCAAAACTTAATATGGCCAAAGAGTGGATACGAAGACCCATGGGTCTTGACGGGGCGTAGACCCGTTCTGAGTGCAAAGACGAGCAAACCAAAGAGCAGCACCAGCCCCGCGACAGGAATAATCGCGAGGTACTCAGGACTTTGAAACTCTACGCTTTCGCGGAGGGCAGCTTGAAACTCGTTCATACTGATGAACCAGTTAATGGTCGTGGCCTGGATTAGCCACGTCGACGGCGAACCGGCGTTCCTTCACCCCGCATCTGTTCCAACTGGGGAGGTTCCGCTTCACGTAAGGGTTCAAGGGCACGACGCACCGCGTCAGGATCACTGGTGAGATCATAGTTCCACTTGTAGTCAAAGCGATCGCTCGTATCACTACGCAGTGCTCGCTCGTAGTCGGCATTTACATCGTCAATTACTTCCTGGATAATCGCGAGTTTTTGCGCCTCACCTGTTTCATCATCGTCTGCAATCATTCGATAGCGCTGGCGTGCCAGTTGAAATTTTGCACTCGCGAGTAAATGCGACGCGCGTGGATCATCAATCTCGTCAGCCAGATCTCGCACTACCGCTTCATAATTCTCAGTAAGGTAGTTGTACGAAGCCTGCTGGAGAAACGCATCGGTAAATAGGTACGCATCCGCAAACCAACTCATTCCGACACTTTGGCTATCTTCATAAAAACTGTTCACCGCACCCAACTCTTGATCCGCTTGTTCGTAATCTCCCCGGTAAATCGCCTCACTCAACCCATTGAGGTGTGTATAAAACCCCGCGAGTGTCCGTGATGGAACCGCCACCAGCGCCAAAAACAAGATCGACAGGACGAAACCAACGAGGGACTTAAAACTCTTTTCTTTATCGAGTAGGTCTGTAAATCGCATCAGTGTGCCCTCTTCCACTCCAACACTCTACGGAGCTGTCCCCCACAGTAATTCAGCTACCAATCCCATCGGTATACCCACGGTAAGAAGTCCCATCGCCAACAAAAGAAACCGTGAATAAATCGGCACTTTGAGTGCACGATGTTTCTGTTCGACACGCACTGCTTCACGTTCGTCAATCGCCTGATAGGCTTCCGTCAAGCTGTCCTCATCGGTTACGTCAAAATAGTCGCCGCCGTATTCACGAATCATCTCGATTAAACGCGGCGTACTCGGATGACCGATCATCGCTGTTCGCGCATCACTGGTGTTAATGTAAATGATGTACGGCACAATGTTGCGCTGGTTAAGCGCAGCAAACTCTGCATCAGGAAATTCGTCCACCGCTGCATCTGTAACAATCAGTACCGCTCGGTTTTGGTTTTGCCCACCGCCAAGTGCGGCTTCATCCTGATCGAACTGCTTCGTGATTGATTGCAGAGGACGAATAATGTTCGTATCGCCCTCCGCTGGCACGATCCGCACCTTATCGCGCGGCACGACCATTGCCTTATCCAAGCGTTGCGTCATGACATACGGCGCATCCCACACTTGAAAAAAATACAACTCGTCATCCATTACAAAGTCGTCGACCATGTAGGGATACGTAGAGAATAACCACAATGAAACGCGGTCATTCTTTTCCTTCCGCATTTCAAGAAATCGCAAATGAGCATCGCGGGCAACTTCGGCTTTCGATTTACCCGTATCAGGAAATTCCCAAGCCATGGATCCGGACGTGTCGACTAAGTCAACACGCACGCGCGACTCAACGTAGCCACTCACCTCTTCGGTGGCCGTCAGAAACGGATCAGCTGCCGCGAACAGCATGAGCGCCAACGCTCCGGCTACAAAGACCTTCGGAAGGGTATGTGCGGTACGAATCCACAAACCTTTTTGATATTTTGGGTCGATCACATGACCAGAATGCTGACGAGTATGCTTTTGGGGTCGAAAGACCAGCCGCGCTACCGCCACAATCGCCGCCACACCAACCATCATGCCGAGGATGGACGCTAGTCCAACATCCCCGTAACGGACTTGTGCCATTTCAGTCTCGACTAATTCGTCGAGACTGGCGACAATAAACGTAAAAAAATCGTTCCATGGAAGAAACATGTCATCTCTGCCCAAAAACACCAGTCACGGAACGCCAGAATTGTATATGCGGTCGTAACTCGGTTAACGATGCTCCCAATAACTCAGCTTCCTGCACAGGATCCTCAATTGTCGCAGTGTCCCCACCCTCTTCAAGACCTCGGTGATAGACCGCAAGCCGCCCCGCCAATACGGCAAGAGCTTCCTTGCGCCCATCGTCCTTTAAGTCCTCCACATGTCGCTGAATATCTTTCGGTGTATCACCAGTGACTAGGTCAGGTAATTCGGCTTGGAGATATTCACGCCCCGAAATCACGAGGTCTCGCTCAAGTTCATTTAATGCCCCATTGCCATTGGCCACGGCATCTTCCAATGCTCGAACGTGCCGTTGCAGTGTTCGGCGTGCTTCCCAGATCGACGGCGGGACGGGAATCAGGGCCTCGAGTCGTTCCAACTCTTCAAGGTCCTTCGCGGCCTCCATCGATATTTCCTTGGGTTTCCGTGCCTGCCGAATAAGGAACACGAACCACACAAGGAGCGGTAATGGTGCAACCGCCCACGCAAGAGCGCGATAAAATGCCGCTTGGGTACTAAACTCACCCAACTCGATCGAGTCTCTAATGTTGAGTACCGGAACATCCGTCATCGTAGATACATAGCGAACCAGGCCTTGGCCACCATCAACTTGTTGGATTTCCGCATCTTCGATGTCTTCACCAAGGTCTCGAACTAGGTAGTAAAAACTGAATGACGGAAC
>CAUZRA010000227.1:0-3583 GCA_963582035.1 Vicinamibacteria bacterium
GCGTGAATCGGGCGAACAGAGAGCATCGTTCGTAACGCATCAGTCAGTTGGATTTCTCCGCCAGCACCGACCTGAGTTTGTTCAAGTGCTTCGAAGATGTCGGGAGTCAAAATGTAGCGGCCAATGATGGCAAACTCCGAGGGCGCTTTATTTAAATCAGGTTTTTCGACGAGATCGGTAACGCGCAGGAGGCCATCTCGAACCGGTTCGGCTGCGATAATGCCATAGTGACTCACGTCGCTTCGTGGCACGCGTTCAACCAGCAGTACCGGGCCATGAACCTCGGAAAAGACATCCAGCATTTGCTGTAGCGCGGTAGGCTCGGCATCAATCACATCATCAGGCAATAAGACGGCAAAGGGGCTCTTCCCGACAGCGTGTTTGCCACAAAGTACTGCGTGTCCGAGGCCATGTGGCTGAGCCTGGGGAACCGATGTCACATCGGCCATGGTGGTTAAAGCACGTAAAGTAGCTAGCAGCTCGGGTGTATCTCTTTCGGCAAGCGCTGCTTCCAGTACGGGGTCAGTGCTGAAATGAGAGGATGTCAGTGTGTTTCCTGGGTTTGTGATTAGAACGACTTGACGAATACCAGACCGAACAGCTTCCTCAACGCCGTATTGAACAATCGGGCGGTCTACGATGGGAAGGAGTTCCTTTGGTAAAACCTTTGTTCCTGGAAGCATCCGGGTTCCAAGCCCAGCTGCTGGAACAAGCAAAGTTGAGACCTTTTCGTTACTTGCCATGCAGCTAGGATCGTATCAAAGGATTAAGATCTCAATTCTGATGCTTGATCCAATACTTCTCCGTGAGCAACTTGACGAAGTCCGTAAGCACCTTGCAACGCGCGGGGATGATCTTTCTGACGATCTTGCCTTATTAGCAAAACTGGACACCGAACGTCGTTCTATCCTTCCGGTTCTCGAATCAGCCCGGCGGGCCCGTAAAGATGTTGGTGAGCGGGTCGCTAAGGCAAAACAGAGTGGTAAACCCGCCGAAGACCTTATTCAAGCGAGTAAGGCGCATGGAGCGGCGATCAAGGAACACGAGGCTCGGCTTGAGGTGGTTGAGGCCCAGAGAGACGAACTATCCCTCACCCTTCCTAATCTTCCGCACAGCAGTGTCCCAATTGGCGTTTCTGAGAAAGACAACGTTGAAGTCCGTCGACATGGCGAACCGATCACATTCGACTTTGCACCGAAGGCACACTGGGACATCGGTCCCGAACTCGGCATCATTGATTTCGAACGTGCCACAAAACTTGCAGGAACAAGATTTTCTGTCCTCACTGGAGCAGGAGCACGCCTCAGTCGTGCACTCATCAATTTCATGCTCGACCTTCATACGACCGAGCATGGTTACACGGAAGTCGAACCACCATTTCTTGCGACGAAGGCAGCGCTAACGGGAACCGGGAATCTACCAAAATTTGAAGCTGATTTGTTTCGGGTGTCAGGAGATTGGGATCTTTATTTAATTCCGACGGCCGAAGTACCGCTTTGTAATCTTCATCGTGGGGAGATTCTTGACGGGCGCATGTTCCCCGTACGCTACGTTGCCTATACGCCTTGTTTTCGTAGCGAAGCCGGTTCGCATGGAAAGGATGTTCGGGGATTAATCAGACAGCATCAGTTCGGTAAAGTCGAGCTAGTTGCTTACGCGATTCCTGAAGAATCTTGGGGTGTGCACGAAACATTGACATTGCATGCGGAAGAAGTACTGAAACGTCTTGGGTTGCCGTACCGTACGATGTTGTTATGCACTGGCGACACGGGTTTCGCATCGGCAAAGACCTATGATGTTGAGGTTTGGTTACCTGGGCAGAACGGTTACCGAGAAATTTCTAGTTGCAGCAATACGGAAGCTTTTCAGGCACGCCGAGCCGGTATTCGATTTCGGAGGGAGGGAAAAGGGAAGCCAGAATATGTGCATACATTGAATGGTTCTGGTGTTGCCGTTGGTCGTGCTTTGCTCGCAATCCTTGAGAACTGTCAGCAACGTGATGGGTCGGTGGTCATCCCGCCGGTGTTACGGTCCTACATGGGCGACCAGGAGGTCATAGAACCAGGGTAGTTATCAGTAACAAGTTCGAGATTACGGAGGGATGGCCGAGCGGTTGAAGGCGACGGTCTTGAAAATCGTTAGCGGGGTAACTCGCTCCAGGGTTCGAATCCCTGTCCCTCCGCCATATTTTCATTCGACCCGCCGAAACGAAACCTGCGTCATTTCCAACCACTCGATTTACGTGTGAATCGAGTGGGCAATATTGGTTTACGTTCAGGAACAGGTTCTGATTCTCCGGCAGCCTCCTCAATTTCTCTTTCGAGTTCTTCTTCGTTCGGTAATCCTGAGAGCTGTTCTGTGAACATCATCGAATGCTGAGAAGGAATGTCAAATCTCTTACCACAGGTCTTACACGTGACATGGTCGTCAAGACGCACCAGGTAGTCTCGTAGTTTGTCGAACTTCTCGCGATCGTCTCGGTTTGCTCCGGGTGGGACCTTGGACTTCTTGGAATGGAGCACCCACTGAACGTTGTAGCTGCCTATCCGTTGACACTTAGGGCACTGATATTTTCCCGAGCGGGTTTGTGGTTTTTTGTTAAAAAGAGCTTGTTCGTCAAGAGGCATGTGTTTCTAATGGTAACAAAGCACAACCGACGACTTGAGAAACCGCTGACTCTTTAAGGTCGCTGGGAGAGAGAAGTTCGCATATATTTAACGCAGTGTCGCAGTCGGAGTCCGATAAAGCGCACCAACAAGATTTCGTCAAACAGGAATTCGTTCACACAGAGGATCGCAACCAATGACTGAAAAAGACAAAATTGATCCACGGATTTTCGATCTTTACGACGAGTACTGCCATGGCCACATTGATAGGCGCGAGTTTTTAAGTCGCGCGGCTGTAATGACAGTTGGAGGCGTTTCGGCGCTGTGGATGGCACAGGCATTAATGCCTCGCTATGCAGAGGCGCAGACGATTTCCTTCACAGATCCCCGTATGACAGGCACGTATGTTGAGTACCCATCGCCCGGCGGTACTTCGGGCACCATGCGTGGGTATCTTGTCCAACCAGCCGGAGAGGGTCCCTTTCCAACCGTATTGGTGATTCATGAGAACCGTGGGTTAAATCCTCATATTGAAGACGTTGCACGACGCGCGGCGGTCGCTGGATTTTTGGCACTGGCGCCGGACGGACTGTCTCCAGTGGGGGGCTATCCCGGGAATGACGATGATGGGCGAGAACTGCAACGCGGTCTTGTTCCCGCAGAACTCGACCAGGACATGATCAACAGCGCGAAGTATCTCAAAGCGCACGAATTGTCGAATGGTCTTCTTGGAGCCACAGGCTTTTGCTGGGGTGGAGGGATGACGAACCGCTTAGCCGTTGAACTGGGAAGTGACCTTCAGGCAGGCGTACCGTTTTACGGAGTGTCGGCGGCAAGTGACGATGTGCCTAAAATAGAAGCATCGCTCATGGTGGTCTACGCAGGTTCAGATCTGCGGATAAACGCGATGTGGCCCGAGTACGAGAGGGCGCTGCAAGCAAATAACGTGTCGCATGAGATGCACTTGTTTGAGGGGA
>CAUZRA010000228.1:0-3554 GCA_963582035.1 Vicinamibacteria bacterium
GCCATCGCTCCGTCTGCAATGGCTTCGTCGGTTGAGCGTTCCTGTGTGAGAACCGTTTGGTTGTCAATAATCCTGGTGTTTACGATCCGTTCAATTTTAGTGATCTGAGCGGATGTGATCGGTTCATGATGTGTCACATCAAACCTAAGTCTGTCAGGGGCCACAAGCGACCCGGCTTGCTTAACGTGTGCGCCAATGATTTCTCGGAGTGCTGCGTGAAGGAGATGAGTTGCAGTGTGGTTTCGGCGAATTGCATTTCGCCTATTAACGTTGATCTCGACTAGAGCATTCGCACCCGCACTGAGAGAAGACTCAGTTATTGAAAGCACATGCATCCGTGGCCAGTTTGGAACTGGCCTGACCACATTGCTGATGTTGCCTCGCCCTCCGTCTGTGGTCGTGAATGTGCCTATGTCAGAAACTTGGCCGCCTGCTTCAAGGTAAAACGGCGTTATGTCGAGAATAGCGAAGCCTTTTTCACCTGACTTAAGCGTTGCGGTCGCTGTTCCGTCGGTTCGAAAGAGATGCTCAACTTTGGCATGACCCTTAGTATCGGTATAACCGACGAAGGTGTCGGTCAGTGACGCTAGGTCGTCGTCTGTTCGTGGGGTGAAACGAATTGTTTCTGTTGCCGTGAATTTTGTACTCGCTCTCGCTCGTGCGCGTTGTGTTTCCATGGCTTGGTCGAAGCCGGCTCGATCAATTTTCATTTGGCGAGATTCAGCGAGGTCTTCAATGAAGTCGAGTGGGAGACCAAATGTATCGTAGAGACGAAAAGCGTCTGTGCCAGACACGGTTCGATCCCCGCGTTCTGATGCTGCTAGCGTGTCTTCAAGACGCGGTAGCCCGTCGGTTAGTACTTTGTCGAACTGCTCTTCTTCGCGTCGAACCGTCTGAACGATGGCCGGTTGATTGGCGGTGAGTTCAGGATAGGCACTTTTCATTTCAAGAACGACGACGTTGATGAGTTCGTGAAGAAAGGGTTCTGTAAGCCCGAGCTTTTTGCCATGCCGCATGGCACGTCGCATGATTTTGCGGAGAACATATCCACGCCATTCATTTGATGGTGTAACACCATCACCGACTAAGAGTGTCATGGCGCGAAGATGGTCTGCGATAACACGTAGTGACACATCAGTTGTGCTGTTGCTGTCGCGTCCCGTTAGTGGCTGGTACGAGACACCTACACGCTTGCCAATTGCTCCAAGCAGTGGTGAAAAAAGGTCTGTGTCGTAGTTTGAGAGTGTGTTTTGCAAGACAGCTACAATCCGCTCAAGTCCCATCCCTGTATCTATTGACGGCTTATGCAAAGGAGCGAGTACGCCGTTTTCTTGCCTGTCGAATTCCATAAAGACGTTGTTCCAGATTTCGACATATCGATCGCAGCTACAGTCGATTCCGCGGCATGGTGTTTCCGAACAAGGCAGATGGTCGCCTCTGTAGTAGTGAATTTCTGAGCACCGACCGCAGGGGCCGGTGTCACCCATGGCCCAGAAATTGTCGGCTGCGCCCATCTCAGCGATACGGTTGGCGGGAAGAAGTTGTTGCCAGATTGAATAAGCTTCGTTGTCACGAGGTATATCACGGTTTCCTTCGAAGATAGTGGCATAGAGCCGTTCAGGCGAGAGATGCCATATTTCGGTGAGAAGAGTCCAGGCGAACGGAATCGCGTCTGTTTTAAAGTAGTCACCAAATGAAAAGTTGCCGAGCATTTCAAAAAACGTGTGGTGGCGCAGGGATGGACCGACGTTGTTGAGGTCGTTGTGTTTCCCACTGACACGCATGCATTTTTGCGCGGTTGTGGCACGCTGATAATTCCGTTGCTCTGTTCCGAGGAAGAGTTCTTTGAATTGATTCATCCCGGCATTCGTAAACAACAAGGTCGGGTCATTTGATGGGACCAATGAACTACTTGGCACGATACGGTGGCCTTGTTCTTGAAAGTAGTTGAGGAAGCTTTGCCGGATATCAGCGGATGTCATGGGTCTGATTCTTGCACAGAGAGAAGTTTGGATTAATCCTCAGGGCAGGTGCCGTCGGTTGAGTGAGTTTTCAGAACGCTATAAGCCAGACTCGCATCAAATCCCTGTCGAACAAGATATTGGTAGAGTTTTTGAAAATGGGCGCGGTCTCGAACACGGCCGGTGAGGCGTCGGTTGAGCGCACGTTGAATAATCAGTTGTGGGTCGACCTCTTTGTAGACTTGGGAAACAGCGTCACGAGCAATTGTCCGTGCAACACCAATGGCTTCGATGTCGAGTATGGCACGTCTTGGACCGCGATGTTTTATAAGAGCGGCCCGTCGAGCATAGATCCCTGCTGTGCGGCGGTCGTCCAGTGCTCCTTCTTTTGTGAGTCGCTGGATTGTGTGGTCCACTACGTTCGAGGTGAATCTTTTTCTGGTAAGACGGTCGCGTAGCTGGCTCGACGTGAGCTCTCTTCTCGCTAGCAATGACAAGGCGGAAGCGTAAGGGTTTAAGGCCAGGCGTCTCACTCCTGTAAAGATGCTACTCCCAGTAGCGTGAGTCTCAGGTTGTCGAATTAACTACTCTTCGCCACTGCATCGATGGAGTGGCTGTTCGCCTTGTCTGCATCGTACACAAACGTAAGCCATCCATGTTTATCTGGAAGACGACCATTAATAATGTCGAAAAAACAATGTTGAATGGCTTCGGTGACTGGGCCACGTTTTCCGGATCCAATGGTAATTTTGTCAATTGTACGAATCGGAGATATCTCGGCAGCCGTACCGGTAAAAAATACTTCATCAGCGATATACAGAGTTTCCCGGGGCACCGTTGCTTCTCGTACCGTAAAACCAAGTTGACTGGCTAGTGTGATGACAACGTCGCGCGTAATGCCCGGCAAGATTGAATCTGCAAGCGGAGGGGTGGTAATGATGTTGTCACGCACGACGAAGATATTTTGTCCACTGCCTTCACTAACAAAACCACGAGGGTCTAACGCGATTCCTTCGCTATAACCATTCAGCGTTGCTTCCATCTTGATGAGCTGAGAGTTCGCGTAGTTTGCAGTGGATTTGGACACGGAAGGAAAGCGGTTTGGAGCGCCACGCCCCCATGAGCTAACTTGAACATCAACGCCATCTTCTAGGGCTTTTTCACCGAGGTAGGCTCCCCAGTGCCAGACCAAGATCGCGGCTTCGACTGGGCAACTAAAAGGATTGACTCCAAGTGAGTCGTAGCCCCGATACAAAAGCGGGCGGATGTAACATGACCGGTACTGATTTGCCCGGATAGTCTGGAGTACTGCACTTTGGAACTCCTCTTGGCCGAGTTCGTGATCCATTCGGTAGATCTTGGCAGAATCGAACAAGCGCCTTATGTGTGTATCAAGACGGAATACGGCCGCACCCTTGTCAGTGTCATAGCAGCGTGCGCCTTCAAAGACGCCACTACCATAATGGATGACATGCGAGCCAATATGAATGTTCGCATCGGCCCAGTCGACCAGCGAACCGTTCATCCAGATTTGTCCGGTTCCAAAACTCATAACGTATGAAATCGTGTGCAGTGAATTAGGTTGCGCTGGAT
>CAUZRA010000229.1:0-3548 GCA_963582035.1 Vicinamibacteria bacterium
CAGTACTTATTGTCACTGACTAACAAGATTGTAGAAGTATCACGTGAGTTCGACCTCGACGTTATCCATGCACACTATGCCGTGCCACATGCGACGGCTGCCTATCTGGCTCGACAGATTTTGGCAGCCTCCGGCCGGCCGCGTGTCCCGTGTGTTGTTACCACATTGCACGGCACGGACGTTACGCTCATCGGTAGTGACCCGTCCTACTCTGAAACCGCCGCGTTTTCAATTGACCAGTCTGATGGTGTTACGGCGGTATCTCAGTCATTACGAGATGATACGTATCGGCAACTTCCGGTTCATGCGGATATTCGTGTGATTCCGAACTTTCTCGATTGCCAATATCACAAGAGGATGTTCGATGAATCGCTCGCTCAGCGTTATCGTCGAGGTACTCCCGATACGAAATTGGTTATTCATGTGTCTAATTATCGTCCCGTTAAGCGAGCAGAAATGGTCGTAGAGATCTTTCGTCGTATTCGGGAAGTCGTTCCATCACGCCTCCTGTTGGTTGGGGACGGTCCTGACCTTCCAGCCGCCTGTCGACGTGCACGCGAATATGGACTTTCTGCGGATGTTGAGACACTCGGCGAACAGGAACTGGTGGTACCACTTTTTTCGATCGCGGATGTTTGTTTATTGCCGTCGTTGCAGGAGAGCTTTGGCGTGGCAGCTCTTGAGGCAATGGCCTGCGAGGTGCCGGTTGTGGCGTCGCGTGTAGGAGGATTGCCTGAGGTCATTACGCACGACGAAACAGGGTTTTTGCACGATCCAGACGATCTTAGCGGAATGACAGAGAGTGCAATCAACTTGCTGACTGATACGGCCCTTCACCAGCGTATTTCAACGGGTGGGTGGAGGGCGGTTCATAAACGTTTCTGTGCCGATGAGATCGTGCCTCGATATGAGGCCTATTACGAAGAAGTCATGTCGTTACGTAGCCGGGAACGGCATTCTGATACTGTGGTAACCGAGGTTCGTGGATAGGAGGATATCCGTCAGGTGTATACTCGGAAAACTATGCGATTAAAGCGCTTAGCGGGTCCCATTATTATTTTTCTGGTAATCACTGTCGTTACG
Source organism: Vicinamibacteria bacterium (assembly GCA_963582035.1). Lineage (GTDB taxonomy): Bacteria > Acidobacteriota > Vicinamibacteria > Vicinamibacterales > UBA8438 > DTWD01. The sequence goes on from CAUZRA010000229.1 coordinate 1,084, forward strand.
TCACCCATTGTGGCGCAACCACTTCGTTCCGGTAGTGGCCCGACCGATGTAGCTGTCGTGTTGCGTCAACTCAATAGTGTCGGGACATTCATGATGTTCACGGCGCATCCTGATGATGAGAATAATTCTTTGTTGGCAAAATTGGCTAAAGGCCAGGGGCATCGCACCGTATTACTGACTGCTACTCGCGGCGCTGGCGGACAGAACGAAATCGGAGCTGAGCTTTTCGATGGCCTTGCGGTACTGAGAACGGAAGAACTTTTGGCTGCTCACCGACTAGATGGTGCTGAGCAATATTTCACTCGCGCGGTCGATTTTGGTTATTCATTTAGCATCGAGGAAACTTTTTCTCGTTGGGGGCGTGAAGAGGTTCTCGGAGACATGGTTCGGATGATTCGAACAATTCGCCCTGAAGTAATGTCCGCAATGAGTCCGTCAGGGCGAGGCGGAGGTCAGCATCATCAAGCATCTGCAGTGTTAGCCCATAAGGCGTACCATGCGGCAGCCGACCCAGACCGATTTCCCGAGCAAATATCTGAGGGCTTACGTGCTTGGCACGCTCATAAGTTTTACTTCAGCGCCGGGTTTCCATTTGGGTTTGGGTTTGGTCCGCCTGGGTTCCGTCGGACTGACCCCGATCCGGATTTGACTACCGTTGATTTGGGAGGATACGACGCGTCATTAGGTACAACCTATGCAGAGATAGGGAGTCGCGCGCGTGGTATGCACAAGTGCCAGGGTATGTCACAGCTGGTCGCTCTACCGGCCAGTACTATGGGTGCGAGGTTCCAATTGGTTGAGTCAATAGATTCAACTTTGTTCGAGTCTGAGGAGACTTCACTTTTTGACGGTGTTGATACGTCGATCCAAGCATTGGCGTCATTTTCTGAGTCCAATCCACCGGTGGACTTGACGCAAGCTCTGAAGACGATTGCTGGGTACAGTACGGAAGCGCTCGATCAGTACAAGCGCGACGGATTGTCGGGTGCTCGCCTTCCGATCCTGAATGGCTTGCAGGCCGTTCGTGAACTTCGTGACAGCCTTGCTGCTATGTCGCTTTCTGAGGACGCTCAGTGGGAGATCGATTTTCGACTGGCGACGAAAGAACGTCAATTTGTTAACGCTGCATTATTGGTCCATTCGGTACGCATTGAGGTGTTGGCTAGTGACGGTCTTGTCGTTCCAGGTCAAACAATCGATGTTTCTGTGTTGATTGCGAATCGAGGAAGCGTTCCTGTTACCGTTCGCGGTGTGAGAACTGCTGGGTTTGCGGGCGCTGTTGCTTGTGACACCGAAAGCATCGTGTCTGGGGCGGTTTATTCCTGTGCGCAAGCCGTTACGGTTCCGATTGATACGCGACCAACCGATATTCATTGGCGTCACGAACCTGATGCTGATCGGTACATTGTCGATGAGGATGTGCCGTTTGGTGCTCCGTTTCGGCCGACACCCTTTAGGGTGGCCTTAGAGTTTGACTTGGGTCAAGGGGTCAGCGTGGAAATTGATAGGCCCGTTGCGTATCGGTACTCTGACGACATTTTTGCCGGGGAGAAACGTAATTCTCTCCGTGTTGTCCCTAGATTTGTAGTGTCAATGACGCCTGAGATTGCCATCATTCCGACCGACCGTGATGAAGACCATGAAGTTCGCGTCAGTGTTATCAATGCGGGTCCCGATCCGAGTTCTGGTGAAGTGACGTTGAGACTTCCGCCTGGATGGAGTGCAACGCCTGAAACCATACCGGTTCGGTTTTCTCGGGAAGATGAGTCGCAGACTGTACGCTTTCAGCTTTCAACCGGTGGTAGTCAGGTAGGAGAGTATCGCGTTGGGGCTGTCGTTGAAGATGGGACTGAACAGTTTCAGCGTGGCTTTCAGGTTGTTGAGTACCCACATATCGGGCGTCGTCACCTTGGTCGTGCAGCGGAAGGGCGTTTCAAAGTGATTGACGTGTCAATGGTTTCGGATCTTTCTGTTGGATATGTTGATGGCGTAGGCGATGCTGTTCCGCCGGCGATTGGACAACTTGGGGCATCATTAGAGTTTGTCGACAGTGACGACCTGGCGTGGGGTGATCTTCAACGGTTTGATGTAATCGTGACAGGTGTGCGAGCGTATGAGCGTCGTCAGGATCTCCGTGCCAATAATGATCGGTTATTGCAGTACGTTGAGAATGGCGGCACTGTGATCGTTCAGTACAACAAGTTCGAGTTTAATCAAGCTCAGTATGGGCCTTACCCGGCCCAGGTGAGTCGAAATCGTGTTACTGATGAAAGTGCGCCGATTCGAGTACTGGAAAATGATCATCCACTGTTCGCGTGGCCAAATCGTATTTCCGCCCAGACGTGGGACGATTGGGTGCAAGAACGAGGTCTTTATTTTTTGGGTGATCGGGATGAGCGCTATATCGACCTTGTTGAACTCGAAGATTCTTTTGAATTTAATCTTGGTATCAAACGAGGCGCACT
>CAUZRA010000230.1:0-3545 GCA_963582035.1 Vicinamibacteria bacterium
CTCGTTCTATGCCTTTGTACATATGGTACGGCGACGCCGAGAGGTTGACGATCAGTTCGGCCCCTCCATCGAGAGCGGCCCACTTGAGAGGTCCGCTATGCATCCAGATGTCTTCGCATATGGTGACCCCCACCAGGCAGTCGCCAATACTTATCACGACTGCTTCATTGCCAGGAGTGAAGTAGCGTCGTTCGTCGAAGACAGCGTAGTTTGGGAGATGGTGTTTTCGGTACTGTGCGGCAATCTTCCCGTTTATCAGTACCGCAGCAGTATTGTGCAGCGAATTCGTATCCGGATTCATCATCGGATATCCGACGAGGGTGGTGATGTTAGATACGGCTGATGCGATTTCGTCGATCGCATCAGCCGCGTTGTTGACGAAATCTTTCTTCAACAGCAGGTCTTCAGGTGGGTATCCCGTGACTGATAATTCCGGAAAGACAATCAGGTCGGCACTATGTTCCTCTGCTTGGCGGAGGCGTGCTCGCGCCCGCCGAACGTTGCCAGAGAGATCGCCGACTGGCAGATTGTCTTGAGCGAGTGCGATACGTACCACGCGAGGCATAGCAGCAAACGTACCGAGAATCTAACGCAGAATCACATTACCGGCAGGCAGGTCAGAGATACCAATGACCGAAGCGATTTCTCGGATCACGCCTTGCACGATTCTTACGTTGTCGGGTCCCATTCCTAAGAATTGTTTTTGTGCCGCCGACAGGTTTTGAAAGTCCGGGTCGGTATATTCGTAAAAAAAAGATGCCCGAGGTTCGATGATCGGGCGGCCTTCAATAATGGGCACTTCGAGTACGTGGGTGATTGCCCTCTGGAAACTGCCTGGGAATGCCGAATCAGGAATACCTAGCTCGGTGTAGGCTTCGTTCATGAGCGGCAGAAGTTGACGGTATAGCTGTGCCGTGCCGTTTACGTCGAGCGATGCCACTGCGGCAGCAAGATCATCGTATCTGGCGTAACTGGCGGGTGCGATTCTGAGCGCAGGTTCAGTGTCATCTATTGCAAACCGTGATGACGGTTTCATGAATGGCACATGCTGCGCAGGATTATTCCCGTTCGCCACATTTTCGACAACGACGACGAATCGTCGTATCAGGTCATCAGTAATCAACCAGGTAGCAAAACCCGGATGAGCTGAGAGAGCGGATAGCAGTTCTCGGATGACGCCATCACTGTCGCTGAGTGCTGGAAGTTCGAACGATGGCGGTTCAGGTTCGGGTTCGGGTTCGGGTGGTGGAGCTGCCGGCGGCGGTGCCTCGGTTACTATTGCTGCCGGCGGCGGTTCTTCGCCGCGGTTCAGCAACCAGTAGGCGGAGATGGCGATAAGGACGACGACGCCAACCACGGCACCGATCATGGCTCGTGGTTGTTGTTTGAAGTCCATGGTCTAGTTTACTCGTCTATGAGCAGCCATCCACGGATTTCTCCATCTGGATTGCCTACAGTCTGGATCTGAAGGTAGTACTGTTCTTCTCGGAGCGCGTGTAGCTGTGACTCCGTCAATGTCAGTGTGTGGCTAAAGTTTCCGGTTGTTGACTGGGTCGTACGAATATTGAAAGTAAACTCAACGCCCCCTCGTTGTCCTTTGGGCGCCTTACGTAGTTCAGCATGGGTTGCCGCCGAACTCAGGCCTGCGAAGTGAACTTCCAGTAGTAGCTCACGTTCTTGAATTTCAGCGGTAAACTCGCCACTCCCAGAGGTTGTGGCGACTGTCGAAAAGTCAACGGGAACGATTGACAGTCGTCCGCGGTAGCGAGTGGGGCTCTGAGTATTAACTGTGGTTACTGCGCATGCGATCAGTAATAGTGCAACGGCGATATCAAAACGTTTAGGAGCGTAATACATCGTCTTAACCGGTCACGTCAGTTTATTAGTTCTCGGTCTCTTGTGATTCGTCAAGCCCCAGTTCTTTCAAGATTTCATCATTATGTTCTCCGAGGGCCGGCGGCGGTTTTTGAATTAATGCCGGGGCTGCTGACAGCTTGATCGGATTGCCGAGCGTTCTAATTTTTCCGAGTTGGGCTTGCGAGATGTCGACTACCATTTCTCGAGCTTTTAGATGGGGCTCTTCAAGCGCTTCGGCTACTGTTCGTACCTGGCCGCATGGTACAGCATGTTCACGTAATTGTCCGATTAGGTCATCCCGATTGTATTGACTTAGACGGTCGGAAAGTTCTTGAGCAAGTGCTGGTCGATTTGTCATTCGGTCGGTATTGTTGCGATATCTCGGATCGTCTTTTAAGTCGTTCGCGTTGATTGCTTGGCAAAACTGTGCCCAGAGTCGTTCATTGCCGACGGCAATGACGACGAGTCCGTCTTTGACGTGGATCGTTTCATACGGGGTCAAGGAGTGGTGCTGATTGCCCTCTCGACCAGGGGTTTCGCCTGTATGGAAATAGATATTGGCTGGTAAAGCTAGCGCCGATGTCATCGAGTCCAGGAGAGCAATGTCGACATGTTGTCCCTGTCCCGTACGGTCACGCTCGCGGAGCGATAAAAGAATTCCGTTCATGGCGTAGAGGCCGGCCAAATAGTCAGTGATCGCGACACCAACGCGTGTGGGCGGTCCGTCAGGAAAGCCGGTGACACTCATGAGGCCGCTGTCCCCTTGAATGACAGCGTCGTATCCAGGAAGATTTTTATTGGGGCCAGTATGCCCGTAGCCCGTAATCGAACAGTAGATCAATTTTGGGTTCATCGCGTGGACGTCGTCGTAGCTAAACCCGAGCTTCTCAAGACTACCTGGGCGAAAGTTTTCAATTAGGACGTCGGCCGTCATAATGAGTCGACGGAGTATTTTTCGGCCGTTTTCTGTCTTGAGATCAATAGCCAGACTTCGTTTACTGCGATTGAGACCGAGAAAGAACGTGCTCCATCCGTCTCGGTGCGGTGCCCAGTCCCGCGTGTCGTCACCGTGCGTGGGTTCCTCTATCTTGATGACGTCGGCACCCATATCACCAAGCATCATCGCGCAATACGGTCCAGCAAGCACTCGTGTGAGGTCGATAACACGTATGTCGTCAAGGGTAGGCATGCGCGCCAATTATAGGGCCGTCTTCCTATAGTGGTGTTGGCTAGGGAAAGGATGTACCGTAATTGCCGGTGCTGTGAGGTGTAAGTCGATGTCGAGACGAATTCATACCGCGTTAGTGATGTGTGCAGTGGCGAACCTTGCGGTGGTGACTGGTTGTCGGGAGCCCTTCGGCGAGTCTTCTGATGCGTGTAGTGATTTGACAGGACTGCCATTAATTGACCTATTTATAAGTTCGTCTCAGCGACTACCAGCATCCGGTGAGGTGCCGGCGCACTGCCAGGTCAAGGGTGTGATCGAAACAGAAATTCAGTTTGAGTTGTTGCTTCCTGAGCCTGACGAATGGAACGGTCGTTTCTTAATGGGGGGCGGTGGGGGATTTGTCGGGACCGTCCAGAATCAGGCGCGGACACTGTATTCGCACGGTGGGAGGCCGCTTCAACGTGGGTACGCGACCGTTGGTACTGATACGGGTCATGTAGGGGGTGGTATCGAAGCATCG
>CAUZRA010000231.1:0-3520 GCA_963582035.1 Vicinamibacteria bacterium
CATGTAGGGGGTGGTATCGAAGCATCGTGGGCGCTGAATAATCCCACGCGCCAGATGAACTGGGGACACCGCGCGGTCCATCTCACCACCGAGGCCGCCAAATCGATCATTGCCGAGTACTACGGACGCGCTACTGACTACTCATATTTTGTTGGGTGTTCCCGAGGTGGTGGGCAGGCCATGATGGAGTCCCAGCGCTACCCAGACGATTTCGATGGGATTGTCGCTGCGGCACCAGCCTACAACTGGACGGCATTCACCGCGGGATTTCTTCAAGCACAGCAGGTGATGTTCCCGAACGGTGAAGGTGGTGATCCGGTTGTGCGCGAGGAGACGCTGGAGTTACTCGGGTCGAGCATCCTGTCTGCGTGCGATGCCGAAGATGGCGTTATTGATGGTGTCATGACGGATCCTCGCCGCTGTTCATTTTCGACCAGTGACTTAATGATGTGTGCCGATGATGTTGCGGCAGATGGGTGTGTAACGCGACAAGAACTAGCTGCTATTGAGGCCGTGTACGACGGGCCCACCGTAGACGGAGAATCCATTTTCTTCGGGTTTAACTATGGTGGAGAAAATGATCGGGGAGGCTGGGATTCATGGGTTGTGTCTTCTGAGCGCCAGCGTGCACGTGGCAATCCCAATGCCCAATACGGATTTGGCACTGAGTTTTACAAGTATTTTGTCTTTCAAGATCCGGAGTGGGATTACACGACGTATGACTTTTCAACATGGCGGGAGGATGTCGCACGCATTTCACCAGTGGTTGATGCTATTGCTACTGATTTGAGTCTGTTCCACGACAGCGGCGGAAAGATTATCTACTGGACAGGATGGTCGGACTTGGCATTAACCCCACTCGGAACCATTGACTATTTCGAGCAATTACAAGCCAGCGATTCTGCGGCGCGTGATTACAGCCGGCTGTATATGTTGCCGGGGGTGCTGCACTGTGCTGGAGGCCCAGGTCCTGATCAGGTCGATTGGGTTGAGGCGATACGGGCTTGGGTCGAAGATGGAGACGCTCCGGAACGATTGACTGCATCCAAACTGGATTTGTCAGGCCAGACAACGGTCGCACGTCCGGTATGTCCGTATCCAGAGTTTGCAGTCTACGACGGGACGGGAGACCCGACCGTAGAATCAAGTTTCAGTTGTTCCGTTTGGTGAGATTACATGTAGATTGCCGCCACCACGACCGGCAAAGGTATACAGAGTCATGCCCGCAGTCGTGGCCATCTCAACCGCGACGCTCGAGGCTGCGCCGACCGACACCATGACTGGCATGGCCGCATTCAGTGCTTTCTGGACGAGTTCAAATCCGGCTCGTCCGCTTACGACAAGAATGTGGTCACGTAGTGGGGCGGCATTCTGGAGAACGTAGTGACCGATGACCTTGTCGACCGCATTGTGTCGACCGATGTCTTCGCGCAGGCAGAGTAATTCCCCATCCATCGAAAAGATTGCTGCGGCATGAATGCCACCGGTGATATCGAATAGCTCCTGAGCGCTACGTAGGCGCCCTGGTAGCGATTCGAGCAGAGCTGTTTCGATGGGGATTGGAATGATTTTCGGCAGGCTATCGGTCAGGCTGTCAAGTTGATCAATAGATTCTTTACCACAAACACCACAGGATGCAGTGGCGCGAAAGGTTCTGTCAGCAGGTTGCGTGTTGTCGGTCTGGTCGTGCTTCTCTGTTGTGATGTCGACACGGTCACCGGGAAAATGTGTGACCTTGATTCGGGTGTCAGTTGTGCTGATTCCCGCAACACAGCGGATGTCACTGATGCGGCGGTTGTCCGTAATGAGCTGTTCGCTATAGAGGAATCCGGTTGCTAACTCTTCGTCGTGACCCGGCGTTCGCATAGTCACGACCACTGACTTTCCGTCGAGTCGAATTTCAAGGGGTTCTTCGATAACCACGTAATCATTGTGGAGTTGGCCATTATTTCGTCTGACTGGTACGGCACGAATGCCACGGGGCAGTGGTGACGATGTTGACATCGCAGCATCATACTCGCTGTGGGTATTGTTGCTGCTCCCGAGTTTGTCTGAATTGTCCGGTTTTTGTTTGGGGAGATTGGTTACAATCATAGGAAGTCGATGGCTACGGATATTTCTCGCCGAACATTTATAAAGGCCACCGTTGTCGGTGGGGTATCGGCGAGTGCCTTGGGTTTCGATCTCCGACAGGCGCAGGCGGCGGTTCGGCAACTCAAGATTCAAAATGCGAAGGAATACCGAACAGTGTGCCCCTACTGTGCGGTCGGTTGTGGCACCATCGCGTACGTGCACGGTAGTGGTGGTCTGAATACGAAGAATACGGTTATTCACGTTGAAGGTGATCCCGACAACCCGATTAATGGAGGCACACTCTGTCCCAAGGGTGCGTCTCAGATGGATTTGGCAATCAGCCCCCGTTTACGACATCAACCGTTGTTCCGCGAGGCAGGCGCTTCAGACTGGACAGAGGTTGATTGGGACTTCGCGATGGACTGGTTCGCGCGTAAGTTCAAGGATTCCCGTGACGCGTCCTTTACGGAGCGTGACGACGAGGGGCAGGTAGTCAATCGGTGTAATGGGATTGCATGGGTTGGCAGTGCCACGGTATCTAACGAGGATGCCTATCTCATCACGAAGACGATGCGTGCCATGGGTTTGGTGTACATCGATCATCAGGCGCGCATATGACATAGCCCAACGGTGGCCAGTCTGGCCGCCACGTTTGGCCGCGGGGCGATGACCAACCATTGGAAGGACATCAAGAATGCTGATGTCATTTTGGTTATGGGTGCCAATCCGGCTGAGAATCACCCGTGTGGGTTCAAGTGGGCACTTGAAGCACGTGATAATCGTGGGGCTAAGTTACTCACGATTGATCCTCGGTTCACTCGCACGTCGGCTGTTGCGGACCTGCACTTACAGATACGGCCAGGGTCCGACATCGCATTGCTCGGTGGCCTTGTCCGATACACGCTGGAGAATGCGCTCTATCACGACGATTATGTACGGGCGCACACGAATGCTTCGTTCGTTGTTAGCGAAGAATACGGGTTTTCCGATGGTCTGTTTGCCGGGTTCGATGAGGCAGCTAGTAACTACGACAAGACAGCTTGGGATTACGACCGCGACGCGGATAATTATGCACGGCGCGATGACTCGCTGCAGCATCCGCGGTCGGTCTTCCAACTACTGAAGCAGCATTACGACCGCTACACCCCGGATGTGGTTGCCGATATTGCGGGATGTTCTGAGGCCGGTTTTCTTGAGATGGCTGAGATTATTTGTTCCACCGGACGAGCAGACCGAGTTGGGACAATCATGTATGCGGTTGGTTGGACGATGCATACCGTGGGCACTCAGATCATCAGAACGGCAGCGATTTTGCAGTTGTTGCTCGGTAATATTGGGCGGCCTGGTGGAGGGATTAACGCCCTCCGTGGTCATGCCAATGTCCAGGGTGCGACAGATCATGCCATCGTTGCTGGCATTCTTCCTGGGTATCTGAAAGTTCCGACGC
>CAUZRA010000232.1:0-3518 GCA_963582035.1 Vicinamibacteria bacterium
ACGAATCAGATACCAACCGCGGATACGTCCAGCAACTCTACACCGAAGGCTACATCTTCGAGTCATTAGCCTATCTGATGGGAATTCAAACCACCACCTTATTGCCAGTTATAAGAACGCAGCAAACATCCAGCACAAAATACCGTGACTTCGAAGGTCATCTCAGGCACGCCCCATTCCTTGAGGCAATGCTCATGCCGAATGCCTGGACTTATGAGAATCTAGGTCTCGCGACCGTTGTGGCAATCAGCCTCACCTTGCCCCGCCCAGCAAGAGACGCTGACTGGTATGTGCCCCCAAATATCTGTTTCTTTGGCACTGTCAATCGGTCCATTATCGTTACAAAAGAATATCTGGAGACGGTATATCACCTAGGCAAACTCCTCACCGAACTGCACGACGACGCATTCGATATACCGGTCCTTAGCGACAACGTCTCGAAACGGAAATTGGTTAGCGGTTGGACTATTGTCCGTTAACGAGACTGCCTGTCACTGAGTTCACCCATCCTGGCTTTCTCTTAATCTGACAACAGCCCGCACTGATTAACAATCACATAACGAGTTGAGCTAGGCTACACAGATCGTTTCGATTATAACTTCGTGTCGTTAATTGGTATCATTTCTACTTATACTTAATAGAAGTCGCTGCATGATATCACTTACCCCCACGAACGAAATTACATCTCAACATCTAGAGTGAGCATCAACCGCAGTAGCGCGACCCGCAATTCGCTGAAGGTGTAACCTCAAACGCAGTGTGAAACCACTTAATCTGCCAAGAACACTATGAGCCACTCACCTACAAAACGCTTTTACCAAGAGGTTCACGATACGCTTCAAGCAATCAGAGCAGGCGGTTTTTATAAATCGGAGCAGATCATTTCCTCACCTCAAGGCGCCTGTATCGAAACCCAAAACAATCGACACTTCCTCAATTTTTGCGCAAATAACTATTTGGGGTTATCCAACCACCCCGAACTCATTCAGGCTGCAAAGACTGGACTTGAATCATATGGTTTTGGATTAGCATCGGCGCGTTTTATCTGTGGGACTCAAAACATCCACAGAGAACTCGAAATGCGATTAGCAGACTTTCTTGGCATGGATGATGCAATCCTCTATACCTCGTGCTTCGATGCAAACGGTGGACTTTTCGAGCCACTACTGGGCCCTAACGATGCGGTGATTTCAGACAGCTTAAATCATGCGTCGATTATTGATGGCATACGTTTGTGCAAAGCTATTCGGTTCCGCTATGAGAACAATGACATGGCTGATCTAGAACGACAGTTACGGGCAGCCAATTCGGCTCACGCCACCACTAAACTCATTGCTACCGACGGAGTTTTCTCCATGGACGGTGTGATTGCAAACCTGAACGGAATTTGCGATCTCGCTGACCAGTACGATGCATTAGTCATGGTCGACGATTCTCATGCGGTAGGTTTCATGGGCGATTGTGGGCGCGGAACACACGAACATTGTGGCGTGATGGGTCGAGTCGATCTCATTACTGGCACCCTTGGCAAGGCGCTTGGAGGAGCATCAGGAGGCTATACCGCAGGAAATCGCGCTATTATTGACCTACTTCGACAACGATCGCGCCCTTACCTATTCTCCAATTCGTTAACACCCGCCATTGTGACCGCGGCTCTGCGCGCCCTAGAGATGGTCTCGGAAGACTCGGAACCGCGCCGTAAACTTATAGATAATTCAGCCTATTTCCGTGAATCGATGGCCTGCGCAGGCTTCGATCTGACTGGCGACAATCATCCGATCATTCCTGTCATGATCGGCGATGCCTCCCTCGCGCAAAATCTCGCCCAAATGCTACTGGAAAAGAACATCTACGTGACTGCGTTTTCATTCCCCGTCGTTCCCAATGGCCAAGCACGGATTCGCACTCAAATGTCATCTGCTCATACTCCTCAACAGATTGATGCTTGTATCCAGGCATTCACCGAAACTGGCAAAGCATTAAACATTATCTAGGCACTACCTTATGCAAAGCATTGGTTTTGACGTTGGAGGCACCTTCACCGACATTGTTGCGGTTGGCAATAACGGACGCCTTGCAGTGCGTAAAATTCTCTCGACACCAGTTGACTACAGTGACGCAATCTGTAGTGGAATTGCCGAAATGATCAAGAATGGTCAGGTGTCCACACAGGATGCACGACACCTGGTGCATGGGGCGACGGTTGCCACTAATACGGTTATCACCCGCACTGGCGCCAAGGTAGGCTTGATTACAACCGAGGGGTTTCGTGACGTTCTCGAAATAGGCCGCCTGCGTTACCCCCGTCTCTACGACATGGCTTTTGAAAAACCGCTACCTCTTGTGCCTCGTTATCTGCGCATGGGGGTAACTGAACGAGTGGACTATCGAGGCAATGTCGTTACTGAACTTGATTGGACGAACGTAAAAACGGCTGTGAATCATCTTTTGGAGCACAATGTTGAATCAATCGCAATTTGCCTTTTAAACTCCTACGCGAATCCTATACACGAACAACTGATTGCGGATTATTTATCGACATTTGCACCTCAAATTACGCTCTCCGTCTCCTACCAAGTACTGCCTGAGATAAAAGAATATGAGCGAACCAGTACGACAGTAATCAATGCATACATTAAGCCCGTTGTCGCCCGATATATTTCCAACTTAGAAAAACGACTAGATGGAATGGGACTAGACGCGCCTATCACTGTCATGCAATCTAGCGGCGGCACTGTGCGAACCGCCTTCGTTAAGGAGCGACCCGTCTATGCTATTGAGTCAGGACCGGCGGCCGGAGCCGTCGGTGCCGCTACCTTAGGGAGGCATCTTGGCATTGACAACATCATCGCGTTCGACATGGGTGGAACGACGGCTAAAACCTGTCTTATCGAGAACGGCATCCCCCGACTTGCCAGCGAATACGAAGTCGGTGGCGAACTCAATATTGGCCATCGTTTGCTTCGTGGCGGCGGTTATGTGCTACGGGTGCCTGCGATCGATCTTGCAGAAATCGGGGCCGGCGGCGGGAGTATCGCCTGGATAGACCGGGGCGGGGTTCTACGGGTTGGTCCTCAAAGTGCCGGCGCTGATCCTGGACCGGCGTGCTATCAGCGAGGGGGTACAGCGGCAACTGTCACCGATGCGAATGTTGTCCTGGGCTACCTCAACCCAGAGTATCTGGTAGGTGGCGCGCTCAAAATAGATCGCAATCTGGCTATGCGTGCTGTTTCAGACACCATTGGCGATCCCCTAGGGTTAAGCGCAGAAGATGCGGCGCTTGGAATTCATACCATTGTCAATTCAACCATGGTGCGGGCAGTCCGTGCCGTATCGAGCGAGATCGGGCGAGATCCAGGCGACTTTGTGCTTTTCGCGTTCGGTGGCAGTGGGCCGGTCCACGCTGCCACCCTTGCAAGAGAAGCAAGCATGGCAAACATTATCGTTCCCCCTTCGCCCGGCGTTTTTAGCGCCATAGGCCTACTCCTTTCCACCGTTGAACATCAATATGTCCAGAC
>CAUZRA010000233.1:0-3516 GCA_963582035.1 Vicinamibacteria bacterium
TAACGCATGCGGCTGAAAGACACGCAGCTTCCTAACCTGTTCACGACTGATCCGACTAGCCGTGAGATTCGCAATACAACCGCTTTCAAACCTTAACCGGGCATTCGCAATATCGATGCGATCAGTCAACACCGGGATCCCAACCGCTTCAAGAGATACCGGCTCCGATCCGACAAGCGATAGCACGATGTCAAGATCATGAATCATGACATCAAACACCACATCAATATCGAGGCTACGGGGCTGAAAAGTTGAAAGTCGGTGTACCTCGATGAATCCAGGTTCAGAGATCAGCTCTCTTGCGACTGCCACTGCCGGATTATGTCGTTCAGTGTGACCAACTGCCAAAGTAGCACCAGACATTGAAGCTGATCGGAGAAGTACGTCTGCCTCGGCGGATGATGAGGCAATCGGCTTCTCGACTAACACCGATACTCCAGCCTCTAGCAAAGGCAGGGCAACTGAAAGATGGTCTTGAGTTGGCACCGCGACTACGACACCATCCACGTTGGAAAGCACTGTCTGGATGTCCGTAATAACGTCCGTTCCGTATTCCAAAGAAACATTTCGCACTCGATCCACATCAACATCCACCACACCAACAAGATCGACATTATCTATGGCACTCAGAATTCGCGCATGGTGTCGCCCTAGGTGACCGACACCAATTACTACTGCTCGAAACGCCGATTCCATTATTCAGAGCCTGTCTTTCCCAGGCCCAGAGAGCGTCCTACGATTGCGATACCGGCCCGATCCGAGGCGTCAAATACCTCACTTCCGTCAAGGATGAGCGTTCGGCCAGCATCAATTGAAAGAGTAGCGGCCAGAGCCTCACGTAAAGTCTTTATAGTCGGCAGACCGATAACTGGTACATCAAATCGCATATCCTGCTCCGGTTTCGCAACTTTGATGACCGTTACACCTGGTCCAGCTAATCGAGACGCTCGCATAATCACTTCATCTGTGCCTTCCATTGCCTCAACGGCCACAACGGCTCGATCCTTAACAACGATCGTCTGACCAATGTCCAAACCCGCAATTGCGTCAGCTATTCCATACCCGAACTGCAAATCGTTCTGTTGATCAATAGTCGGACGTCGCGACGTTAAGTAGCCTTCCCGCGCAAGTAATGGCTCCAGAAACAGCGTCGAGTCAATCAAGTCGATGCCATTATCCTGCAAGACATCAGCCACAGCAGAAATGAGCGCATCAGTATTTTTCGTCGCCGCTTTTCGAAGAACAGACAATGCCGTGAAATCAGGAACCACAGAAAATAACTTGTTGTGTTTGACCTGACCAGCCATTAAGGCCTGCTTAATTCCTGCATCTTTAAGAATCTCAATGCAACGCCCGAGCTGTCCCAACGACACCCAATGCACTTCAGATGGTCGACCGACAGCCGCTATTGTCTCTATTTCTGGATACGCTTCATCGTTTATGGCAACGACGGTGACATCGTGCCCCAAACTCTTCGCAGCTTCCAGAACGAGAAAAGGAAACTTGCCGTTACCAGCGATCAGGCCGATACGCATGAATCACGTTACAACGTCTAGTCCTCAACCCCTACAGGCTCGGCCTGCTTCGGTGGGCGGCGCAAATTCACGCCGCGTTTGGACGTGCGAATAAAGTCGACCAAATATCGAACCTCTGGTCCATCAAGATGAGATTCAGAGTCGATCCGGTCAAGCGCCTGACTCGTATTAAGTTTAGATTGCAGTAAATGTCGATACGCTTGCTTGAGCCGCCCAATGGTTTCCTTCGGAAATCCACGGCGCTCAAGACCAATTGTGTTCACCCCGTATACCCGAGCCATCGCACGACTCCCAACAGTCTTTCCATACGGAAGCGCATCCATCGTAACTACCGAATAACCTCCAATATACGCTTCTCGTCCGACGCGACAAAATTGGTGCACAGCTGAAAACGCTCCGATCGTAGCACCATCCTCGACAACAACATGACCAGCCAAGGTGCCACTGTTAGCGAATATCGTCTTATTGCCTACGATACAGTCATGGGCGACATGTGCGTACGCCATAAGTAAATTATCATTTCCGATTCGAGTTACTCCACCACCACCCGCTGTGCCACAGTGGATGGTCACACCTTCTCTAAAGACGTTACCGCTACCAATCACGAGCCTAGTCTTTTCACCATGATACTTAGTATCTTGCGGGATCAAACCAACCGACGCGAATGGATAAATCTTGCAGTCATCACCTATTTCTGTATCACCGTCAATCACAGTCGAGGCACCGACCCTGCAACGTCGACCGATCTTGACTCCTGCACCAATAATGGCATGCCGATCAACGACGGTTCCTTCTCCCAACATCGCATCGGGGTGAACTTTCGCTGTCGCATCGATATGTGTTGATTCTTCCAGACTGACTCGTAATTCTGCCTCGGCAACGGTTTGTCCATCAACGGTAGCAATTCCATGACTGATGGAGACTCCGTCAGACTCGCCCTGAAGAGTGACTTCCAGAAACAACCGGTCTCCAGGAACCACCTGTCTGCGAAACTTCGCATTGTCGACACCTCTAAGCATTGCGCGCGCAGTCGGAACGTCCTTCGTATCGTCCAGCAAAAGAAGCGTAGCGACCTGTACTAACGCCTCAATCATCATGACACCTGGCATTAGCGGACTTCCAGGGAAATGTCCCTGAAAATACTCCTCATTAACCGTTACATTCTTTACCACCGCAATGCGGCGACCAGGCTCATGTTCGACTATGCTGTCGATAAGTAGCGAGGGATATCGGTAAGTGAGTCGGTCAAGAATTAGAGGGATATCGAGAGGCATCAGACTACAACGCTCGCGTGTCAAATGAATTGGTTAACGAAATGTCCTCACCGTGGGTCAAGGACTCGACGGCTCAAAATTCAGTTTATCAATCACTTCCTGAGTTAAGTCCAAGGAACGATTGGCCCAAATCACACCAGGTCCAACCGCCATCAAATAATCAAGCCCTTTTTCGGTCGCGACCTCATCAATAGCTGGGCTCAGTATGGTCTCGAACTCAACCTGTAATTCCTGCTGGAGTGCTTCGATCTCTCCTTGAGCATCCTGTTGAACACGTTCCATCTCGGCTTGCGCATCTTGCGTCTGCCTTTGCATATCCAACTGCATCCGACCAATTTCTCGCTGTAAGTTGATTCGTGCTTCACCGCTCATCACTGACTCTCCCTGAGCGAGTTTCTGCTGAGAGTCCTGCAGTACCTGATTAGATGCCTGTAGCTCAGCCTGCAAGTCAGTATTGCGGACCTCGATTTCTGAAATCTTTTGGTCCGTTAACTCCTGAACCCTCTCATTTGATGCCTGTCCATCGGCAGACCCGGCCAACACGCGTTGCAAGTCAACATAGCCGATACGAGCACCGGCCGGGAACGGAAGTGTTGCCGGCGCAGCAGCCGGCTCATCTTGCGCGAAAACTGGCGCCGTACCCAAGCAAACCGCAATAACCGCCATCACGCTTAAAGTGCCAAATCTCATCACAACTCTTCCTTATT
>CAUZRA010000234.1:0-3472 GCA_963582035.1 Vicinamibacteria bacterium
CTCGAACATCTAGCAGCCGACGGGCAGTTAGCAGCGTATCGCCACGAGGCCTTCTGGCAGTGCATGGACACCTTAAGAGACAAGCGGCACTTGCAACGCCTTTGGGCGGACGGTGACGCTCCATGGAAAATATGGGAGTGACGGCAGATGGTGCTGTCTGCCGTTCGTGCGGAGGGACAGACCTTTGTGAGGTGCTTTCGCTTGGTGATACTCCATTAGCTAATGCGTTACTCACCAAGTCGCAATTAAGAGCACCGGAACCATGCTATCCGCTAGATCTAGTGTTTTGTCGTTTGTGCAGCCTCGTTCAAATCACTAAGACGGTTCCACCTGCAGATTTGTTCGGCGAGTATCTATATTTTTCATCCGTGTCAGACACGATGGTGGTTCACGCTTCTAAACTCGTCCAGCGGGTTATTCGAGAGAGGCAACTCGATGGAAATAGTTTAGTGGCTGAGATTGCTAGCAACGATGGCTATCTCCTCCAGGCCTACAAGCAGGCCAGAATACCGATAGTTGGGGTCGAACCGGCCACCAATATTGCTGCTGTAGCCCTAGAAAAAGACATTCCAACCGTTTGCGATTTTTTCGGTTCGCAATTAGTGGATAAATTAATCGAAGATTATGGTCGCGCAGATGTGATCCATGCCAATAACGTTCTTGCGCATGTTCCTGATCTAAACGGTGTTGTTTATGGCCTTCGGCGTTTCGTGAAGGATTCAGGCGTCATTATTGTTGAGGTGCCCTATGTTCGGGACATGGTTGATGGCACAGAGTTTGATACGGTGTACCACGAACATCTTTGTTATTTTTCTGTCACGGCGCTTACGCGATTATTTGAAAGGCATGGTTTAGTGATTCATGATGTCGAGCGATTAGACATCCATGGAGGGTCACTTCGTATTTTTTCTGGAATTGATGATTGCGCGGCTAAGCCATCACAAAATGTGGGGCAACTACTAGAGCAAGAAGCAAAAGAAAAGATTGATCGGTCTGATTTTTATCTCACGTTTGCCGAGCGGGTTGAGGCGCTCAAAGTAGAACTAGTGACTTTGTTACGTGAATTGCGTGACGCGGGAAAAAAGGTTGCCGCTTACGGAGCGTCAGCAAAGGGAAGCACACTGCTTAATTATTTTGGCATTGATGCCACTGTTATTGAGTTTGTGGTGGATCGAAGTCCGGTGAAGCAGGGGCGTTACACGCCTGGCACACACATACCCATTCGCGAACCAGAAGCACTGTTAGAAGAGCGACCTGATTATGTCTTGCTTCTCACTTGGAATTTTGAAGAAGAAGTATTGCGGCAGCAGGAAGCGTATCGGCGAGAAGGCGGAAAATTTATCGTTCCTATACCCACGCTTAGAGTTGTCTAGAGTTTTTTTGCATTTGAGGTCATTATTTTGGGAAAGGTTCGTGTGCATTAATGACGCCGGGGTCTGAGCGGGTACTGTTAATTGGTGCTTCAGGCCAACTCGGTTGTGCCTTAGAACGGAAATTCTCAACCGAGAGGTTAGTCACGGCATCGAACCAACATGCTCGCCCCGGGGATCTGACCGTCGATCTTGGTGATTTCGAGGCGACAGAATCTGTACTTCGATCTGTGCGGCCTGATGTGATCCTTGTCGCGGGGGCGATGTGTCACTTGGATCGCTGTGTTAGAGAGCCCGAACTATGTAATCGGATCAATACGCTGGGGCCTGCTCGTGTAGCTCAGTATGCAAGTGAGACTAATGCCCGCGTCGTATTTTTCAGTACCGACCATGTTTTTGATGGGACCAAGGACAGTTATGTCGAGAGTGATTCTGTGAATCCGCTTAATGTGTATTCGCGTAGTAAGGCACGAGCCGAAGAGTTACTTCAAAAGATTCTGCCGCAATCGCATCTAATCATTCGGACCGGTTGGGTATATGGACCGGACACACAGCGGCGCAACTTTATTCTTAGACTTATTGATCAACTTTCCGACGGCAAGACGGTCACAGTGCCTTCCGATCAATTGGGAAGTCCGACGTATACGGAAGATCTTGCAGAAACGACTCACTACCTGTTGTCTCATGGTGCTGTTGGTACCTTTCATGCAATCGGGCCAGAGTTATGCGACAGAGCGTCTCTTGCTAACAAAGTCTGCGATGAGTTTAACCTTGACCGTAACCTTGTGATTGCTCGTGCGACGAATGAAATGCCGCAAGTTGCGGCACGGTCTCTCCGGGTATTGTTGGATTGCAGGAAACTTCGTGAGTTCGGTGCTCCGAAATTTAGATACATTTCAGACGGCATTCGGGCACTTCGGGCGTCTTCCGAATTAGCTGTTAACGAGAACCAGTTGCCTTCGGCAGTGGTGACCCCGCGTGAATCTGACGAGCGAACGACTGGTTATCAAAAGGAACCACACGAAATATTGGAGGGGCAGAGCGATCGGACTAATAACAGTAGAGGTGTTTCGGAATGAGAGCGTTCGTGACAGGAGGGATGGGGTTCTTGGGTGCGCATCTCGTTTCTGGTTTGTTGAGACGGGGGCATCACGTACATGTTTTTGATCAGGAGCCAGTCTCCATGACAGATAGTTCGGTTCCAGAAGGTTTCACAATGTCGAGTGGAGATTTATTGGATACGAATTCCATTCGTGTGGCGCTGTCAGATGCCAAACCAGATGTTGTGTTTCACCTTGCCGCAGTTGTCAACCTGGACCGTTCGTTAGACATTGCTGACGCATGTATGCGAGTTAATGTTCTTGGGACCCTGAATCTTTTGAGAGCACTCGAGGGTCAACAGCTTGAGTCATTTGTCTTGCCGAGTAGCGTTGAAGTGTACGGAAATGGGCCGATTCCGTTTCATGAAGACCAAGCCGCAGCTCCGCCTTCGCCTTACGGCGTGTCAAAACTCGCTGCAGAACAACTGGCGCTGTCACTTTATCGAAGTAAACAGTTTCCTGCCGTTGTGGTTCGAATCGCGACTGCGTATGGACCAAGTCAACCGAATCATCGTCTGATTCCGTCGCTCATCGGTGCGTTTTCTCGCGGTGAGAGACCCGCGCTTTCTAATCCTGACCTTAGTCGCGACTTTCTTTATGTAGATGATGTAGTTGAAGGTTTGGTGGCAGCCGCTGGTTGCCCAGCTGGTTATGGCGAGATTATTAATCTCGGAGACGAACAGACGCACACAATTCGACAAATAGCTGA
This sequence comes from Vicinamibacteria bacterium, assembly GCA_963582035.1. Classification (GTDB taxonomy): domain Bacteria; phylum Acidobacteriota; class Vicinamibacteria; order Vicinamibacterales; family UBA8438; genus DTWD01. The sequence goes on from CAUZRA010000234.1 coordinate 3,180, forward strand.
GACAGTACAGAACCTTATGGCGGTTGATCTTATGCCTCGCTATGGTGCGAAGCCTGCACGTGCGAATGAAGCGCGGGTGTGGGCATCAAGCAATGCCAAGGCGCGCAAACTTCTTGGATGGACGCCGCGTACTGATTTACGAGACGGTCTTCAAAAGACGATCTCATGGTACTGTCCTCAATTGAACGAAACTTCTTCGACTGTTACTAATCAATGAGCAAAACAGCTGAACAATTAAAACAAGAGATTCTTGAGAAAGTACGAGAGTACGCCACTGTCGCGCATTCTACCGA
>CAUZRA010000235.1:0-3466 GCA_963582035.1 Vicinamibacteria bacterium
TCTGCGCAGCTAGCTCTCGGGTTGGTGTGATTACCAGTGCCCGAGGGCCACCAGACGGTTTTCCGACAAGCAATTGCTGAAGGATTGGCAATAGGAATGCGGCAGTTTTTCCAGTGCCAGTTTGGGCTGATGCGATTAGATCTTGACCTTTAAGAACTATAGGAATCGCTTTTTCTTGAATGGACGTGGGGTTGGCATATCCCTCGACAGCTCGCACTAGTTCAGAACGCAAGCCAAGCTCAGTGAAATTCATACGGATTTGTACTCCAGTCCTCGCTTATCCACGCAAGGGCATCCACGCCTACTGGTTCACATGAACTGCAAGCGTTACTTGGAAAAAACAGTTAATAGGTGAGGCCCGGTTTTTTCGGTCGAGCAATACCCAGTGATTTTAACCGGGGCTTCTTGGCAGGAGAAAACCTGGTTGTTGCTATTTCAATCATCAAGGCTAACACGTTGCACTTTGAGAGGAAAGTGGCGACCCAAATGGGTTCGAACGGAAATCAGGTCACGACATATTGTTTATGGTGGTACAAAAGTGGGCAATTGACACCGGGTCGCTTGTCACCGTGAGGTGATGCGACGGAGCGTCCGTGCCGTTTCCGGTGCTCGCTGGATATGTTTGGCCGTCGTCAGATCCTCTTGCAATCGTGATAATCCATCGACCGTGTCAATGTCGTACCACGAGGCAACTTGAGACACGGTCAAACCAGTGCGTTCCGCGGCGTGAATCGTATCTTCAAGTGCGGAAGCCGTACTCCATCGTATGTTTGTGAATAGATCCGGGACTGGGTCGTGTCCTCGTGGCGCCGTCAGTCCCATGAGGTAGTAGCCACCATCCTCGGAAGGTCCAAGAACGACCAGGGAGTCGTTGACCTTTGACAGTGCGTCTTCGATGTACTGAACAGGCAACGTTGGCAGATCAGAGCCGATCACGAGGACTTTCGAGTGGCCAGCGTCAAACAGATCTTCGAATATCCCACATTGCCGTGTTCCAAGGTTGCTGCCACGTTGAGCGAGAAGGTCGGATGGACTCAGGTCTAGCGTTTCGAACCCGCCCGTTCCTCCATCCGGGGCATACGCCACGTGAACCGTTACGTTGGCAATGCTCCGACAGGCTGCCAGTGTATCGAGAAGAAAGCCCCTGTATAGGTCGCGCCGGTCGGCTTCTTCAGGTATGCCGTGACGGAGGCGACTCTTTGGGGCGTAGCGCCCGTGTGGGGCACGTGCCATTATGGCAATTGCAGCCTGACTCGACATTTATTTAAATGGAGTAAGTGAGAGACCACGACGAATGAGTGCGACAACGCCAACGCCCGTCCAGACAAGCATCCGGCCCTTTCGTGCGATGGCCATCGTGACGCCGGCAGTTGTGCCGAATGCCAGGAGGTCACTGACGAAGGCCGTCCCGGCTTCGTCAACGCCGATTCGCATCGGGATAAATTTGAACGCCACGTTTATGAACCGGTTCACGGCCTCAAGCACAAAGGCGTCGAGTACGGTTGGCGGTTGGTCAGAGATGAACCACAACACGAGAAAGATTTCAGCCATCGCAAGTACATGGAACGCGAGATGCAGTGCAGCGACAGAGACGATGCGTGGCCAGTCCTTTGGATAATCACGGTGTACGCGCTGTTCGATATCAAGGACGAATCGTTCGACGCGCGCCACAAATGCTGAGGCAATCTGAAGACGTGCCAGAGTCTGCAGGATCTTGCTTGCGAGCGGGATGCGGTTCCACAGGAGCCAGTGTAAGCCGACCACCAGCATAGCAAAGGTCACGATTGGTATCGCTGTCACAAGGCCTTCGATTGCAGGTGGGCTGACGAGCACAAAGAGTGTCGTCCCCCCGGCCGCAATCACGACGACGACTGACAATGTGTAGAACAATGTTTCAACGGCAAGTGCAGGCATGGTGGTACTGAGCGACGCTCGATCTTTCAGGTAGAGGGCCTTGACGGGTTCGCCCAGCGCGATGCTCAGTGGAGTTAGATTTCCGAGTGCATCTCCAGCCAGTGAGGCAGCCACAATTTCCCGGAGCCCGAGTCCATGCCCTGGAGGCATACAGCGAAGCCACGCGGCAGCACGGAGGATGAACCGTGCACCTGAGAGCAGCAGGATCCCCAAGAATCCCCACCCGATACGGACGATGCCTGCCGTTACGTCTTCGAGCCCAACACGGTTGACAAAGAAGGCAAATAACGCGAATCCACCAATCGCGGTCAGTTTTCCTAAGAGGCTGGGTTGCTGACGTGGCGGCGGACTAGGCAAAGCGTTCATCAATGGGCGGCCGATCCGATTGGGACAGGCGGACGAAGCACTGACATAATCATGGGATGTCGTCGCTGTCGATTCAGTTACCTGTTGCCATCATTTTACTTGGCGGTGGACTCGTTGCGACGTTTTCGGGGTACCGCCTGTTTCGGGCGTTACTGGTGTTGTACGGATTTATCGGCGGTGTGGTGGTCGCCTCATTACTTGTTGATGGGCTGGAGACATGGATGGCGATCGGGGCCACGCTTGTCGGTGGTCTGTTGGGCGCGGCCCTTGTGCGTATTGTTTGGGTTGCTGGTGTCGCGTTGATTGGGGCCAGCTTGGCCGTGTTTGCACTGCATTTGATCATTGATGGCGACCCGAATGTATGGCTGGTCGTTTCGACCAGCATTGGTGGGGCCGTGGTTTCGGTGAAGGGGCGACAACACGTGTTGATTGCTGGGACAGCATTTGGCGGAAGCTGGACGGCGATCGTAGGCGGGATGGCACTTTTTCAGCAACGGGCCGCACTTGCGGTGACGGCTGGAGATTTGTCGCAACTATTCCCGATGGCACCGCTGGCGGATCAGATGGTCTTCGCTGTTGCGTGGCTCGTGGTTGGCGTGCTCGGTCTTATTGTGCAGAGCAAAGGCGGCGTTGGGCCGGTACGACAGCATGCTCAGAAGCACCAGAAATGATACGATTTCTGGCTGTGTTCCTCAGTAGCTCAATTGGCAGAGCATTCGGCTGTTAACCGAAGGGTTGTTGGTTCGAGTCCAACCTGAGGAGCCAATCCTAACTCCAGGCATTTGACGCGGAATCGCTCGCTACCCTGTCTCGACCAAACATGACACGTTTCTTTTCGTACGTGGTCTCTAATACCAGACAAGAGAGGACAACCGGTTCGCAATTGGCTCGTAAGGTTGGCGCCGAGTTCGTTGGTACGTTTGGTCTTGTCTTCATGGGATGCGGTGCAGTGATGGTCGATGCTGTTTCAGGTGGACGAGTGACTCACGTTGGGGTTGCGTTGACATTTGGCCTCACCGTGATGGCGATGATATACGCGACTGGCCATATTTCCGGAGCGCATCTAAATCCGGCCGTCACCGTGGCGTTTGCGCTGACGAAGCGTTTTTCATGGCGTCAGGTGCCGTTTTATGTGGTGGGTCAGCTGGCTGCGGCGGTGGCGGCGAGCTTACTCCTGTTGAATATT
>CAUZRA010000236.1:0-3464 GCA_963582035.1 Vicinamibacteria bacterium
TTCTGAGTGCCAGAGAATATTGCCATCGAAGTCAAGTGACACGATGCCACGACCGCCGAGTGACGCGAAGATTTGTTTGCCGTCAGTTGTTGGGGTAGCCGACGCCGGACCGTTTTTTGAATGGACGCGTTCAGGGCGTCCCGGAGCGACTTCTGTTTCCCATCGTAGGGTGCCATTCGATCGTCGATACGCTTGGACGAAGAGTTGTCGACCCGCGTCTCGACCAGTTGTAAGGATGATGTAATCACCCCATACGATTGGCGAAGAATTTCCTCGGCCTGACAGACCCGTTCGCCAAAGCACATTTTCAGTAGCATTCCAACGGTCAGGGTAGTTGCTGCTGGTGGCGATCCCTTGCCCTGACGGCCCGCGCCATCGAGGCCAATACTGTGCGCTTTCACCGGTCAATTCGACCATGCCTACCGATTGGTTATCGTCCTGCGCAAGGGCGATTACTGAGACGACCAACGATAGACCTACAGCAAGTGTTGTGACCGAAAGTCGGTTAGGGTTCATGCGTATATGATTCAGTCCAGTGAAGGTTGGCGATGAGTTGTCGGGCGTTTACGAGTATGGACCAGTATAATCGGTGACAACCTCGAACAGGTACTGCGAAATTACCTTATGCAGACCATCTCGGTGAATGAGCGCCTTCAACTGGTTCCTCTTGAAGCGTCGGATGCTGCGGAGTTGTTTTCACTTACTGATGCTAACCGTAGCTATCTTCGGAACTGGTTGCCGTGGTTAGATAGCATTTGCCGAGTCGATGATACGAGAGCGTTCATTCGTGCTGCGCAATTGCAGATTGGACGCAACAATGGGGGTCAGCTGGCAATCAAGTTTGATGGTCGTATCGCCGGGGTGATTGGTCATCATCAAATAGATTGGCGCAATCGGTTAACGTCGCTGGGGTATTGGCTTGATGCAACCTATCAAGGACGTGGTCTGGTGACAGCCTCATGTGGTGCATTGATTGAGCATGCATTTAACGAATTACGGTTGAATCGTATTGAGATTCGTTGCGCTGTGGACAATCAGAAGAGCCGAGCGATACCAGTCAGACTTTGTTTTCAGGAGGAAGGACTCTTGCACGACGCCGAATGGCTTTACGATCATTTTGTTGACCATGTGGTGTACGCGATGTTGTTGAAAGAATGGCGCAAGGCTAGCGTGAGCGCCGAAGTACCGAGAGGCGAAAAACGGTTATGAGGGATTGGGGGCAAATTCAGATCGCAAACAAGGTCTTTCATTCCGCCTGTGGTGTCTGTCTATTTGGTTTCGTCGTGAGTGCAGGCGTATCGCTCATTGCGCAAGATTGGCCACAGTTTTTAGGGCCAGATCGCAACGGTATCTATGAGGGACCGGCCTTAGCCAGCGAATGGTCAGGTGAATCACCCCGTGAACTGTGGAGGCGGTCTGTAGGTGCAGGATTCGCCGGACCGATAGTTGTGGAGGGTCGCGTTCTACTCTTTCATCGTGTGGCCGGAGAAGAGGTCTTAGAGGCTTTTATGGCCGATACGGGTGAACCGCTGTGGCGGTATGCGTATCCGACAACCTATCGAGACGATTTTGGTTTTGACGAAGGACCACGGTCGTCACCAGTGGTTGACACTGGGCGGGTATTTACATTCGGGGCTCAAGGGCAATTACATGCCGTAGATCTTGAGACGGGTTCCGGTCTTTGGAATGTCGATACGAGAGAGCAATTTCGGTTTTCGAAAGCGTTCTTTGGCGCTGCGGGAACACCGTTGGTCGAAGATGGTCGCGTGCTGGCGAATATCGGTGGACAAGAAGGCGCGGGCATTGTTGCGTTCAGCGCGTCAACCGGTGATGTTCTGTGGACATCGACGAATGAGGAGGCTAGCTACTCGTCACCAGTTGCTGCAACATTCGGTGGTGTTCGCCACGCGTTGTTTTTTACCCGAGATAATGTTGTGGCGCTTGATCCTGCTACAGGACGAGTCCGTTTTCAACGTAGCTGGCGCGCGCGTATTCGCGCGTCTGTCAATGCCGCAACACCGCTCGTGGTGGATGATCACCTCTTTATTTCGGCACAGTATGGGACTGGAGCTGGCGTATTTCGGATAGCGGGTTTGAATCTAGAAGAAGTGTGGACGTCGGACGAGGTGCTGTCTAATCACTATGCTACGAGTGTTTATCACGATGGGTATTTATACGGTTATCACGGACGGCAAGAGTATGGTCCGAGCTTTCGTGCCGTCGCGTTTGAGTCTGGCGAGGTGGTTTGGGACACGGGACCATTTGGAGCTGGGAGTGTTACTGTCGCAGGTGAGCTGCTCGTCCTTATGCGAGAGTCAGGCGAATTGGTGTTGGCCAACGCGTCCCCCGAAGGATTCGTGCCGGTTGCGACTGCTCAGTTACTTCCCCCAACGGTTCGAGCTTATCCCGCCATTGCGGAGGGTCATTTTTTTGTACGGAACGACGACACTCTACTGGCTGTTGACCTGACGCCATAGAGTCCCGCATCGAAGGTGTGCGGATTGCCGTAACACTCACTGCTTGACTGCGTACGCATTACAGCGTTTATTCGGAATATCAACCGTGCTGTTTGAATAGCCGAGAGGAGTCGATTCTCACCATGTTAGAACTGTTGCTGGTGGTTACGGTGGTCTTAATGACGTCGGCGGTCTGCTCGTTGTTTGAGGCCGTGTTGTATTCCGTTCCTGTAAGTCGCATCGAAGCTTTGGTGAGGGCTGGTCGCCCTGCCGGCCACATGCTCAAAGAATTACGGCGTCAGGTTGACCGGCCGATTGCTGCGGTGCTGTCGCTGAACACGATTGCGAACACGGGAGGTGGCGCCATTGCTGGCGCTCTCGCAGCCCAGTTCTTTGGCGGGAATATTTGGTTGTTTTCGTGTGTCTTTACGTTGGCTATCCTGATCTTCTCTGAGGTGCTACCGAAAACTATTGGTGTTGTCTACGCTCGTGGTCTTGCGCCATTGATAGCTAGGCCTCTGCGGGGTCTAGTCTGGGTGTTTCGGCCGCTTATCGCATTGACACAGCAAGCCACCAAGTTGGTTTGGACCGGCCAACAAGAGCAACGAGTGTCAGATGATGAACTGTTAACCATGGTTGGGCTCGGCTTGCGGTCAGGTGACTTGAAGCCACATGAAGCGCGAGTTATTCGTAATGTGCTTGCGTTTGAGCGACGTACTGCGGCTGATGTGATGACGCCTCGAACCGTCGTGTTTACCTTGGAAGCGCAGACCACGGTCGGTGATGCTGCACAAAGTTCAGAACTGGAGAAATATAGCCGGGTGCCTGTATTCGACAGTGTCGCGGAGGACCTCGTTGGGGTTGTGCACAAAGTTGATATTCTCAAATCAGTGGCAAATGATCAGTTTGACACGACTCTTACGGCCTTAATGAGACCGATTCATTTTGTAGTTGGTACGACGTCGCTGGATCGGTTGTTGTTGGTTTTCCTTGAACGTCGCCAACACG
>CAUZRA010000237.1:0-3454 GCA_963582035.1 Vicinamibacteria bacterium
ACACCTGCCCACGCTCGGTACCGTTCTGACCGTGTTGATGTCGCCGCATGAACAAACCGCTTGATCCGAGCAACTGTTCCCAATTCGTCGCGCGATGATCGAACAAGTGACTTTACGACATGGCGAACCGAATCAGAACTAAGCGCGGCAGCAAAGGTTTCTGCTAACGCGTTCGCGCGATGTCGTCCATAGCCACCAAAGGCTTCATCCCCACCATCACCAGTCAACGCCACAGTCACGTGCTCCCGGGTCAGTGCCGCGACATAACTTGTCGGTATGGCACTTGAATCGGCAAACGGCTCACCAAAATGTTGAACAAGTTTCGGCAACACCTCAGCTGCTTTCGGCTGAACAATAAATTCATGGTGATCGCAACCAAATTCTTCCGCAACACGTCGTGCATACGGCAATTCGTTATAGGCTTCTTCGTCGAACCCGATGGAAAATGTCTTGACCGGCTGATCCGAGAGTTCCGCCATGAGAGCCACAACTGCACTCGAATCGACGCCACCGCTCAAGAATGCGCCAATTGGCACATCACTCACGAGGCGTTTCCGAACGGCTTCTCGAAGTAGTTCAACCGATCGCTCTGCCGCCTCTGCGTCACTGAGGCCCTGTTTTGGTACAAACGATAACTTCCAGTAGCGACGAAGACTGGCACGTCCATTTTTTAGTGTCATTACATGCGCAGGTGGAAGCTTGCGTATAGACCGATAAATTGTTTGAGGTGCAGGCACGGCCATATATGACAAGTAAGAACCGATCGCGGCGGGATCAATATCACGTTGAATCTCTGGCAGAACCAACAGCGCTTGTAGCTCTGAAGCAAATGCGCACCACGAATCACGGTGCGCATAGACTAGTGGTTTTTTTCCGAACCGATCGCGGGCCAGCAACAGCTGCTGCCGTCTTGTGTCCCAAATAGCGATTGCGAACATCCCGTCCAGATATTCAACGAATTTGTCCCCGTAAGTTTCATAGGCATGCACAATGACTTCGGTATCACTACGGGTGGCGAAGCAATGTCCGCTTTCCTCCAACGTTTTGCGTAATTCTCGATAGTTGTAGATCTCTCCGTTCAACACCGTCCATACGGTGCCATCCTCGTTGGAGATAGGCTGATGACCACCGTCTACGTCTATAACACTCAGACGGCGGTTTCCCAACCCAACAGAGGCTTCACGATTGGTTCCACTTCTGTCTCCAACTTCAACAATACCTTCATCGTCCGGACCACGATGTCGAAGCGCATGACACATAGTCTCGATAGACCGTCTTGCAACTGGCCGTCCAGAACAATCCACTATCCCAGCAATCCCGCACATCACGCCAACCCTGAATCAAGCGACCGGTAAGCCGCAAGATGCATTCTCCCGGTATCAAGCAAGTTAAACCGCTTCTCTATTGTCTTTCGTGCACGACAACCCATGTCAGTCGCGACATTCGGCTGAGCAAGCAGCACCTGAAGAACATTTGATAATTCATCCACATTGGATGGTTCGACCAAGCGGCCATTCACTCCATCCTGAATAATGGTATCCGTCACACCTTCCAACCTAGACGCGACACAGCCAAGTCCACTTGCCATGGCTTCGAGGAGCGCATTCGGCAATCCTTCTCGGACCGATGGCAAAACAAACAAATCAGCGCACCTATACACCTTCTCAACATCAAGGATCGATTCGAGAAATACCACGCGACGATTCGTGCCTTCGAGCAATGCCGATTCACGACGAATCCGTTCTACTAAAGGAGAACTAATCTCGTGATACGTCGACCGAGTTGCCCCAACAAAAAACAGTGCGCTATTGATCGTCTGTCCTTCAGTGGCTCTTAACCACGCATCGAAGAGTATGTCAGGACATTTATCGACAGAAAAAAATCCCACAAATAAAACAACCGAGCCGGTTGTCGGCAACCCAAACTGCCGACGGAGCACCTCGCATTCGCCAATGCGTACAGGACGGAACCGAGTGACGTCGACGCCATTCGGAATCATCGTAAAACGTTGGTGTGGTAGTCCCGCCTGGTCATAAAGCAATTGAAACTTCGGACTAATTCCGATAAACAACGCTGCTCGGGAATACCACCAGTATGTCCAACGTCCTCGTCGACGAATCGCTATAGGATCGTCAAAGTTCACTCCTGTCAACTTGATCACGACCGCTTTTCCAAAGACCGCTGCCAGGGCAATAAACAGTATTGACTTCTGAGAAAATCCATGCAGATGAACGATGGAAAACTGATACCGGTGAGTCGCAAACAACATTATAAATCGCCACAACCCAGCAAGTTTGGACGCGAATCGACGAGGGTTGATGGACACACGAAACACTGGCACACCATCGATTTCCTCTGACTCTGGAAGAGCCGGGTGCGTCGTGGTTGTAAAAACCATGAAGTCAGCGCTCTCTTTAAGCACCTGGGTCAGAGACCGACACTGTAGACCGGCACCGCTTAACTCCGGAAAGTACGCACCGGTCACCATCAGCACTCTGTGACGACTAGTCTGACTCACTGCTGACACCACACGGTTAACGATTACCCAAAAGACCTGCTATTACTACAACCGACACTGCCAAAGGACAATACAAGTGCCGAACTTTAAACAAGTTACAGAGCGGGACTCATGTCTTCTCCAACTGGCGATTCCTATTCTTCTGAAGAACATGAGAAATCCCTGCACCAGTCAGTATTAGTAAGAGTGGTTCGACCCCCCAACGATGGCGGCCTTCTACATAATAAAGACTCTGGAGACTCGAGATTGCGAGAATAAAGACAATAAGTAAAACAGCGAGCCATCTACCCGCGACATTACCCCGACCGACAACCCATATACCGGTCATGGCAAGAACAACTAAGAACGCATAATAGGCTTGATAAGCGAATAGCCACGACCTCGGGTATTCGATGCCAGACTGTGGTGAGAACCACCAAAAGTAGAAAAACTTCGTGGCTGTAAGTCGGACGAACTCTCCAGGGTTTTCCACAATAAACGAAAACGCGCGGTCACGAAACCAATTCGATTGCTCAATTTCAGTTGCTAAACCTTGTAACTCAGCACGAGCACTAGGCGGTAGTGTGTCGAGTACGATTCCGTCAGCATCGACATACGAATGCCCAGTTGCGTGCGGATTATTGCCACGCCAAAACACCTCTCCGACTGTCGTCACGAAAGGCACGAACTCCTGATGGATCCGCGCATTCCTGATTGCCCACGGTGTTACAACAACAGCAGCGCACACACCAACTAACGCACATCGTCCAAGCAATGGCACCCATCCCTGACGTCTAGATACAGATGTGACGAGCAACCAGAGACACCCAAGAGGCAATAGAATGGCCGTAGTCGATCGAGACAGCATGCCTAAGCCGCCAATAACACCCGTTGCAGCAAAACGGGTTACGGACCCGTCTTCGCGCAAGCGCACAAACTGCCACAGTAAGAGCGTGA
>CAUZRA010000238.1:0-3434 GCA_963582035.1 Vicinamibacteria bacterium
GGCGAAAGGCCTTGAATTCCCCGTTGTATTCTTGGTTGACCTTAGTCGTGGAACAGGCGCCCGCTCTTCACCCATAAATATCGTCTTTAATGAAGCGGGAGAGCGTCCATCGTTTTCGGTATGGTCCTTTCGGACAAAAGAAGGAGGGGGAGAACGACTGAGGGAGTTAGAGGAAAGCAAGCGGTTACTTTACGTCGCTTTAACTCGCGCGCGAGATCGACTGTATTTTTCACTCGTAACGAATGGTTCATTGATTAAACCTAGTCGCGGTAGTCTTGCTGAGGTTTTGCCGGGATCATTCTTGTCCTCTTATAGAGACTGCTATCGGTTCTGAGGGGGCCGGATGGATAGGGCCAAGTGGCTACTCTCATCGTTTTTCGGTTCTACCAACATCTTCGGAAACGACTCTTTAAATAACTTGGCGGATTCGTAACATAGCGTGAAGTTCGTGACCTGTGGTTAAGGCAGCTGCTAACCGATAATTCTTATCAGGGGACGGTCGAGGTGGTTGGATACCAACCAGGAAGCATTGACCGGCCGCGGAAAGAAAAAATTGTCGATATTGCCGAATTCTGCTCCTATGAGGGGACCGTTCGAACTTTTAATGCTTGCGGCGCTGCCATGCGGTTGTGTCGCAGCTGACTATCGCGCTTCATTAATAGACGTGGATTTAATAGCCCTTGAAGCTAAGGGACCTCACTGCACAATGTCTGAGCACCATGCTGGTCATGTGTTGAGTATCGATGAGTCTAGAGACTCACTCAGTCTACCCAGCAGTCGCTAGTGTTTCCTGAATATTTATAGCCTAAGAAGGCTAGAGTCCTGAGTGAGCCGTTCAATCCAACGCTGAGCGTTAGATTCGGCTTCCTCTTGGGTCTGTCCGGGTAGTATCACGGACCCAGCTGGCTTGGACTCGGCAGCACTGGTGACCCAGGCGACCCAGTGTCCGGCACGTGCTTCGCTGTGGATGACGTAATCACTCATGATTAATCAGCTGGTAATATCGCGATGGTACATCAACTCGTCATTTCTTGCCTCGTTTTGACTGAGACAAGACAATCAGTAGTGTAGAATTTAGGAGATGCCACTGATATGCGCTGATTGCGGAAATGAGAAGGGTTTTCAGATAAAGACGATCCAAATCACGGCGATTGAGGTGGTAGACGCAGGTGAAAGCCCTCGCTTTGACCCAAAGGATGAGGGTAACGTTGAACCGACTGTGCTGGAACTGTTGTGCGAAGAATGTGAGTCCAGCGTTGATCTCGATACTCTTAGTGCGGCAGACCGACAGAAGCTTCGACTCGCCGTTTCTTTTTAATCCTCTTCTATCTTGCAAACTGTGTTCGATGCTCCTGGGTCCCCTCGCCGTTTCTTAGGACAAGATATTCAACTACAGCGGCGTGACTACTGGAAGTTAGCGCGCCAGACGCGTGTAACGTCACCGCGTTTGCTGATTCAGCAAACTAAACATCAGGCAAAGCGTCTTGGCTGTGATGTTGAAGTAGGATTTCCGTCCACGTCAGCGTTTGTTTCTGAAATGCGTAAGGCTTTTTTGGGATCTTTTGACTCGAGTCTGGATGTGGTTCAAAATACGAGAATAGAGTTGTCGTCACGCCAGGCGCATGTTGGTGCTCGGGTTCCCTTTAATCTTTCTGTTAGCGAGACATGTCCTGTTTGTGGCGGTCGGGGAGAATTATCGTTTGCACCTTGCGGAGTCTGTTGCGGTGCTGGCAAAGCACAGGTTCCTCATTCAGTTGCATTGAATCTTCCAGCTGGCGTGCGTCATGGTAGCCTTCTCCATTTTTCATTTAAGCTACCGTACTCGTCTTCAATTCGAATAGAAGCATTAATCGAAGTTCGCGGTTGAAGTGAGAATCATTTCTATATGTGAAAGTTAGTTATTAAGTACTTTATGCAGACTGTAAATTTTGTTTTCCTGAAATTTTGAGACAAGCGGTTAACCCGCTAAGGTTTTTGTTATGTCCGATGAGTCAAACCAGCCCAAGAGAATGACCTTGCCAATGGCAACTCCAGCCGGTCCGACAAGTCAGGCTCCCCCTGATGCCGTCAGTCGTGCAATTCCCGGCATCAAACATATCATCGCTGTCGGCGCTGGTAAGGGGGGGGTTGGTAAGACTACGGTGTCGGTGAATCTCGCGATTGCTCTTACGAGGTCTGGGAGTCGAGTAGGCATTATCGATGCCGATGTTTATGGTCCGAATGTGCCAATGATGCTTGGTATTTCGTCTCAACTAGAGTCGGATGGCAAGAAAATTGTTCCAGCCGAAAAATACGGTATTCGGGTTGTTTCAATGGGCTTTCTCGCCGACGAGAAGGCGCCTCTTATTTGGCGCGGTCCGATGTTGCATGGTGTTGTCCGTCAGTTTGTCCAAGACGTGAGGTGGGGCGAACTTGATTACCTTGTAGTAGATATGCCTCCGGGCACAGGTGATGTGGCGCTGAGTCTTAGTCAAACGGTTCCTGTCTCAGGGGCGGTCGTTGTCACGACGCCTCAGAAGGTATCGCTTGCTGATAGCCGCCGAGCAGTTGCGATGTACGAAAAGCTGAATATCCCGACACTTGGGATTATCGAAAACATGAGCTATTACGTTTGTCCTGGGTGTGAGCAAGAGGCGGACTTATTTGGGAAAGGTGGTGGCGTGCAGATTGCTGAGGAACTAAACGTTCCTTTTCTAGGCCAAATTCCGCTTTGTACGCCGATAAGGGTCGGCGGTGACACTGGTGCGCCTATTGTCAGTGTTGAGCCAGATTCGCCAGGCGGGCAAGCTTTTTTGCAGGCGACGGAACGCACTGTTGACCAACTTTCTATTGCTTCAAAGAAGCCATTGGCGCCACTCGTCGCCCCGCCCGTCAACAAGTAGACCAACTTTCTATTGCTTCAAAGAAGCCATTGGCGCCCGGGCAGAACGAACACTGAAAATCTAGCGGTCTATTTCCCGAACCTTGGCTTCGCCGGTCATAGGCACGAACCGAACCGGAAGCGTTTGGACAGTTGATGTCCCGTCATCAGTTTTCGTGACGATGGTTATCTCTTGTTGAAGTCGACCCACCGGAATCACGAGTTTCCCTCCAACCGCCAGTTGCTCGATTAGTGCAGTCGGTACGTGGTCTGGCGCTGCGGTCACAATGATGGCGTCGAAAGGTGCTTCCTCGGGCCATCCTCGGTAGCCGTCCCCTGATTTAATTGTGAGGTTTCGGTATCCCAAATTGTTGAGTAGATTGCGAGAACGAGTAGCGAGCTCAGGAAGTATCTCGATTGAAAAGACTTCTGATGCGATTTCTGCGAGTATCGCGGCTTGATAGCCCGATCCTGTTCCTATTTCCAAAACTTTAGTTTCTCTGGTAAGAGTTGCCGTCTCAGTCATATAAGCAACTACGTACGGCTGAGAAATAGTTTGGTCGAATCCAATCGG
>CAUZRA010000239.1:0-3412 GCA_963582035.1 Vicinamibacteria bacterium
ACTGGAGCAACTGGCTATATCGGAGGACGACTGTTGACTGCGCTTCAGGCGGCTGGCCGGCCAGTGCGGTGTTTGGCGCGGAGACCAGAGTTTCTGAGTTCTCGTGTTGGTCCAGAGACCGAAGTTATGCAGGGCGACTGTCTTGAGTCGAGTTCGCTGAGACGGTGTTTTGATGGCATTGAAACGGCGTATTACCTGGTTCATTCGATGGGATCGGCGACAGATTTTGAAACTCAGGATCGGGCCGCTGCCACGCACTTTGGTCAAGCCGCTAGTGAAGCGGGTGTGACGCGGATTGTCTATGTTGGTGGTCTCGGTTCTGGGAGCGATGTGTTGTCGAAGCATCTTCGTAGCCGACATGAAACTGGAGAAGTGTTGCGGGAATCTGGCATACCTGTTGTCGAGTTCAGGAGCAGTATCGTCCTCGGTTCGGGCAGCCTTTCCTTTGAACTTATTCGTACGCTGGTAGAACGTCTTCCAGTCATGATTTGTCCATCGTGGGTGCGTACGCCTACGCAACCGATCGCAATTGAAGATTTGGTGTCCTATCTGATGGGTGTTCTCGACCAACCGATTCAAGGAAGTCAGGTGTTTGAGATAGGTGGGGCTGATCGCGTTTCGTATCGAGACATCATGCTTGAGTATGGGCGACAACGTGGCCTGCGTCGGCATTTGATTCCCGTTCCGCTGTTGACACCACGGTTGTCCAGCTTGTGGCTCGGTCTCACAACACCGGTTTACGCCCGGGTTGGTCTGAAATTGGTAGAAAGCCTGAGAAATCAGACCATTGTGCATGATGACTCGGCGCGCACGGCCTTCGGGGTTCGGACGATGGGACTGCGAGACGCCATTGCTCGTGCCATCATTAATGAAGACGCTGAGTTTGCTGCTACTCGGTGGTCCGATGCAGTATCGGCGTCCGGTTCGCGGCCGGTTTGGGGTGGTGTTCGTGTTGGGACGCGCTTGGTTGATTCGCGGTCGATTGAAGTGGATGTCCCGCCGCAACAGGCTTTCGAACCGATCCGTCGCATTGGCGGTCAGCGTGGGTGGTACTACTTGAATTGGTTGTGGCGTGTTCGAGGGGCGATTGATCTGTTGCTTGGTGGTGTCGGAATGCGCCGTGGTCGACGCGATCCCGAAGAATTGGCTGTCGGCGATACGCTTGATTGGTGGCGAGTCGAGACTTACAACCGAGATACCTTGTTGCGATTGGCAGCAGAAATGAAATTGCCTGGTCGCGCATGGCTTGAGTATGAGGTCAAGGCTCGTGCAGGCGGTGGTTCCACCATTCGGCAAACTGCGGTGTTTGATCCGGCTGGCTTGCTCGGTCTTGGCTATTGGTATGTGATCTATCCGTTTCATGCCGCCATTTTTGGTGGCATGCTGAATAGCATTGCGACGCGTGCCGGTGCATCCCATCACGATAGTCGTTAGACGTGGTTCAGAAGAGCTAGTTCTTTAGGGTGTGGATTGAGGTACGTCTGTCCGAGGAGATACGAGACGTCAAGGATTTTGGCGTGATGGCGGATAAGCGTGAGTGGGACGATACGAGGGACGAGTCGCTGTTTGTAATCGCCGACGACCGTTAACAATTCCGAACGGGACGGGTTATCGATGTGGCGTTTGAAGTGACCGAGTGCGTGCATCAGCACATTAGTGTGTCGTGCTGTCGTGGCCAAGGTAGCCATCGTGGTCATGAATTCGTCTTCATAGCGCCGGGAGAATTCCGCACGAGAGATAGTCTTTACATCGGCAACGAGACGTCCGAGTTCTCTATAACGCGGCAGTGAATGTGCCATTAAGGTCAGTTTGTGGTTAGTGTGAAAGCGAACCACATCGCCGTTTGTCCAACGTCCAGAAAATAGTGTACGCAAGCTCCGATAGGTAAAGATTCGCTCGAAAAAATTTTCCCTAAGGGACGGGTCATGGAGTCGTCCTTCTTCCTCGACGGGCATATTTGGGTATTGTCGGAGCAGTTCCGCGGTGAAGATCCCGCGCCCGTTACGCGTCGACGCGCTTTTGTCATGGGCGTTCCAGACCTTGACGCGTGCCATGCCGCAGCTTGGGGAGTCTTTTTTTACGATATAGCCGCTGAGGTTGTCTCGCGCCAGTTCTCGTGTTCGCTTACGTGCGTATCGCTGCATGCGTTTACTGAGTTCCACGCCACTTCTACTGACTAACCTGACACTATCCAACTCTTTCTGATCGCGAACTAGACGTATGGGCTCGCGCGGTGTGCCCAGTCCAATTTCAACTTCAGGGCACACCGGGACCCATTCAACCATTCGGCCAAGAGTTTCGACGAGATATGGATCCCGCTTGTGCCCTCCGTCGTGGCGAACTTCTTCACCAAGAAGGCATGTTGAGATCCCAATACGTAGGGGGGCGTCAAGTGTGGTCATGTGATAAATCGCTTTGCGATGACTTTGTAGTTGAGTGCTTAATCGGACTTTCGAATTTATCCTGGAGCGTTTCGAGAAGCACTGCCTGACGGATTTGGTCGTTTGTTCGTCCAGGATGTGAAATAAATGGTATGCCCTTTAGATATAAACGCGCTGCTTCCCAGTGAATCGCGGCAATTGTTTTAAAAGTCACAAATGGAAACTGCGCAATTAGCTTCATGACGCTTCGGTTGGTTATTGGTGTGCGGATGCCTTGGAGTTGTGCATCTAGGAGGCGTGTGCCGTGTTGTTCCTGCGTAATTCCCACGCCGAGCTGTTCACCGTTATCAGTGGAACGTCAGTGGAGGATGGACGGTCGTAATTATGAGCGAACGGCACGAGCGTGGCTTGAAAATCTTGATAGTCACCGCCAGTTGGTTGAGCAGTGTCTGTCGGAAGCAGGCTCTGTGGAACCTGGTCGAGAGGTGGAACGATGGCGTTTGTTTTTCCTCGCATGCGCTGAACTGTTTGGATACAAGAATGGGGAAGAGTGGTTTGTTGCACACTATCAGTTACGTGCCTCCGGAGGGTGATTGTTGCGGCACGTGTGTAGTGGATTTACCGCGTAGTAAGGAGGGAAAGAGTCTATGGTTGTTACGCTGCGCTGGGTGTTCAGTATCGTTCTTGTCGCCATGATTGGACTGACGGCTGTTGCAGGGGGTGACCGTAATATCGGCGAAGCGTTGATAGCGTTGTGGCCTGGTCCATGGTTTCGTGCCACGCTGGCGGACGCCTACTTTGGGTTTTTTACGATCTGGCTGTGGATCGCGTATCGAGAAACAGGTGTTCTGTCACGCTCCGTCTGGTTCGTGTTGATCATGACCCTCGGGAATATTGCCGTCGCCGCATATTTCCTTCGGCTTTTTTGGCAGAGTGAATCCACTGCGTCCCTTGATCATGTTTTGACTTCCGGGCGGACTCAATGATCACGCTCGCTGTCTATGGACTTTGCGTTTCCCTTGTCCTGATGA
>CAUZRA010000240.1:0-3390 GCA_963582035.1 Vicinamibacteria bacterium
ACTGCACGTTTCCGTGGCCATAACTGAGGGCGAGGTCGTAGTGCTCAAGAAACGTCGTTGCCGGTAGCACAACATCGGCCCAGCGTGCGGTGTCGGTCATTACCTGATCGAATACGACTGTAAATAAATCACTCCTGTTTAGCCCGCTTAGTATTCGATTTTGATCGGGGAGTGTAACGACAGGGTTGCAGTTATAGACGAAGAGCATCTTGATCGGCGGGTCGTCATACTCTGTCAGAGCGCGCCCAAGATGATTCATATTGACAATTCTAGTGTTCGGTTCGGGTTCTCGGATCCATTGGTTTTCATCGACATGAAACGCTCGAGAACTGCTCATTGAATAACCGCCGCCGCGGACACCAAACTTCCCCGCTACGGCAGGCAAAGCTAAAACGGCCATTGTGGCGTTACCGCCATTTCGATTGCGCTCAAGTCCCCAACCGCAGCGGATTACCGCCGGCGATGTTTCCGCATACATTTCTGCGGCACGTTCTAAGAGTTCGGCATCGATGTCAGCAACGGTCGCTGCACGATCGATCGTCCATTCGCTCGCACGCTCTCGCAAGATATCGGCGTGATGAGTATGAGTATCAAGGAAAGAGGTGTCGGCAAACCCGTGTTCAAAGAGAAATCGATGGATGGCGAGTGCGACAACGACGTCAGTGCCAGGGCGGACGGCAAGATGGATGTCGGCTGCCTTGGCCAGCGATGTACGTCGTGGATCAATAACGATCAAGGCGGTGCCGTTTCGGACGGCTGTACGTATGTGTGGTACGAGATGGGGACCTGATGTTGAAGGATTAGCACCCCAAATCATAATGAGATTGGCGTGTCGGTAATCATCGTACGACACACCGGGCATTCGCCCGTAAAGAGCGTTTGTGACTGTTGTTGTTGGTGCCGCGCAAACATTGCGGGCGAGTCTCGATGTTTTAAAACGTCGAAATAATTGTGCGTCAGCGGTGTCTTGTGACAGGAGTCCGTTTGAGCCACCATACGAAAGAGGCAAGATCGCTTCGGTACCAAATTCATCGCGAATGTGGCGCATACGAGCGGCAATCGTTTCGAGTGCGTTATCCCAGCTTACGCGTTCAAATTGACCGCCACCTTTTGTTCCTTTGACGATGCCAGGATGGTGTAGGCGGTTCACGCCATAGACTCGATCAGCGAAACGGCGCACCTTACTGCAGATAAAGCCGCCGGTTAAGTCATGACGTTCGGACTGGTCGATTTTTGTGATTTGTCCGCATTCGACGGAGACCGATAGACTGCATGTGTCTGGGCAATCAAGTGGACACGCAGTCTCAACGGTTGACTGCCCCCACGTATCCTCTTCCCGTTTCGACACCAGCAAAGTGTACCATGGGGCTACAGGCTTGCTATTCAGAGCATGGACATCTGTTTTACTAATTTAACGCACTGCTATGGTGACACGACGGCGCTCGATGACTTGTCGTTTGATGTGCCGTCTGGTTCATTCGTTGTCATCGTCGGGCCGAGTCATGCCGGAAAAACCACGTTGCTTCGACTGGTGGCTGGTGATGAGGTGTCAACGACTGGCACTGTTCGCTTTATGTCCCGTAACACGGAGTCGTCGGCGGAACTGGAAACTGTTTCGCCGCTGTTTCTTGATGCCACATCACCTGTAGTAGGCAAACAATTGCCACCGGCCGACACTGGCGTAGTAATTGTCGATGAATTGTCGGAGGATATCGTGTGCACTCCGCTCGAACGGCAGACATATCTGGAGAAACTTCGGTCGCACGTACGCGGAAGTATTGTGTATGCGACGCGCGACGAAGGAGACGCCTTGGCGGTGTCGGACCATCTGGCAGTGTTGCGTAATGGTCATCTCCAACAGTTTGGAACGCCGAAAGAGATTCTTACCGACCCAGCAAATGAGTTTGTCGCGACGTACTTTGGCCGGCCTGTCATTAATTTATTGCCAGCAATCCTCGAGAAAGATGGTCAGGCGATCCTCGTCGGTAATCAGACCATGTCGCTAGCTGGTCGTATCGCTGAAGAATTTTGTCGTGACATAACGGTCGGCGTCCGTCCAGAGCATGTCCGAGTGACGCGAGATGAAGGAGGTTGGCGGGGTCGGGTTGTGTCGGAGGAAGACGATGGACAATACACAATAGTCACTGTGAATGTAGAGGGAGTGAGTATTAGGGCCAGGTCCACTGAGTCGTTTTCAGAAAATGAGTCAGTTTTTGTCCGTCTGATGTCGAGACATTGCATCGTCTTTGATGATCGCGGACAACTATTGGATCAGTTGTGAGGGCACGTGTGATGACTCCCTACCGCGCTGTGGCCGTCATCGGAGTTGCCGTGATGGTGGCTGTAGTGCCAGTTCCAGCGTCGTGGATTGAGCAGATTTATTCGCGAGAGGTGTACTTGGTCGGGCAGCAGGTACTGACAAGCCTGTCGAGCCTCTTTAGGGTTGCGTTGCTCGATGTTATGGCGGTGCTAGGTCTTGTGGGATTCATTTATTGGTGGGTACAGGCATTTCGTACCGACGCTCAAAAATCACGTATGCGGATCGTTGCCAAAATGTGTCTCAACACAATGGCTACGACAGCTGTGCTGTATTTGATGTTCATGGTTTTATGGGGATTTAACTATCGTCGCGAACCATTGATCACAAAACTTGAGTATGACGCGACTCGGATTTCACCCGCGATGCTTCGCGATTTTTCAAGAGAAACTGTTGAACAGTTGAATCGACTACACAGCATAGCCAGCAGCACGGGGTGGCCGGCTTTTGAGGAGTTGCCTAATCGGTTTGGTCCAGCATTCGGTGTTGTCCAACGTCGGATCGGCGGTTCACGAACGGCAGTCGTTGGTCGGCCAAAACCCACACTGTTGTCTCCGTACTTTGAACGTGCCGGCATTGATGGGATGGTGAGTCCGTTTTCACTGGAGGTACTCGTTAACCACACTGTATTACCATACGAACGACCATTCCTAGTGGCGCATGAATGGGCGCATCTTGCTGGCTACGCGAATGAGTCTGAAGCTAGTTTTGTTGGGTTTCTCACCTGCCTGGCGGGAGACGAGCAAAGCCAATATAGCGCCTGGTTGTTTCTGGTTCCCCAGTTAGTGCGTCATCTACCGCAAAAGGAACGTACTGATGTCTATGCGGGCTTGCGCGATGGGCCTCGGCAACATCTCTCGGAAATTTCAGACCGACTTAATCGGACTGTTCCATTTGTGCGTCGGAATGCGAGTCTGGCCTATGACCGGTTTTTGAGAGCGAATCTGGTAGCGGGAGGCATTGCCAGTTATGGATTGGTCGTGGACTTGTTGATGGGAACCAGTGGAAGCGATGTGTGGAAAGGTCTTATGCAGCGGGATGATATGATCAGCCGCGTTCTTGGAGAAAACGAT
>CAUZRA010000241.1:0-3387 GCA_963582035.1 Vicinamibacteria bacterium
ATACGAGACCTTGGACCAAGTGTTCAGTTTGTGGTCCGCGTTGATGCGATGAAGGGACGTTGATACCGATGCTATTGCCAGGTTAAGCGTCGAGTAGCGATTCTTGGCCAGGTTTACAGAACAGCGTGTTGTCGATGAGTACTAAATCCAGTTCGCTTGATGTCAACATTTCGAGTCCGACTCGGCAGAAATTCAAGATCGGTTCACCACCCGGGTTGAAGGACGTATTTAACAGGATAGGCATTCCGGACAGTTGTTCGAATTCTTTCAATGTGCGGTGAAGCCATGGATTGTGATCTTGGCGGATTGTTTGAACACGGGCGCTGCCGTCTACGTGCGTGATTGACGGCAGTTGTTCTCGGTATTCAGGCCGCGTATGACAGATTACTGACATGTATGGAATATCGACTTCTGTTGTGAAGTACTGAGAAACATTTTCGGCAGTTATTACTGGCGCGAATGGTCGGTACCACTCGCGATGTTTCACTTTCTCGTTTAATAATGTTCTCATTCCTGAGTGTAAGGGGTTGCACAAGATAGATCGATTACCGAGTGCACGCGGTCCTATTTCGTATTTCCCTTTAATTATTCCAATAAGTTTGTTCGCGTAAATCAGACGGGCGACGACATGAGGAGTGTCGTCAGGTGGAAGTTCATGATGTGGATAACTTTGCTTGAGAGTTGGAAGGTCGGTCAGGTCAAATGCTTCCGTTCCAAGATATGGGGAAAAAAACTGTTTAGCGCCCGTGAATTTCTGAACATCTGACTGGAAGTACGCATAAAGAGCAGCACCGGCAGAAAGACCACAGTCGGTCGGGTTGGGTACAAAGTGGCATTGTTGGAACAAACCTTCTTCTTCTATACGGTAATTGGTAATTCCGTTTAATGCGCAGCCACCCACGACGCAGAGATTACGGCTAATGTCACGGTGGTTCGCCAACAGAGTGATTACTTCCGTGGTCCACGCATGCTGCACAGTTTGGGCTAGGTCTTGTGATAGCTCATTGTCAGGGCCTGGAAGTCGCAGCTCGTATTTTTGTTGGCCGAGTATGTTCTTAATTGTTTGACTGATACCTTTATTAAAGTCCTGCTTTATCGGTTTTAAAAATGACCGCAATTCTGGTAGGTCTTCGAGTCCCACAGGGTTTATCTGGTGGCCTTTACCGTAGTTGCCCAAGCTGGTCACATCGAATGGTGGTCGTTTAACGTATTCTCGGACGTACTTACGGGCAGAGGCTACCCACTCTGGTCTTACGCGACCGTAGGCCGATAACCCCATGGTCTTACCAGCGGTGGAACCGGCGACGTCGGGTTGAATCCCCAGAATGTAACCGAGATTGTTGTAACTTTGCCCAAACCGGAGCGGGCTCTGTTCGATATAGTTCAGGACACCATTGGTTCCGTGAAACAGTACCGTTTGTCCGTCGTTCCCCATACCGTCATAACTCAAGACAACGGAATCAGCGTACGGAGAAGAGTAGTAGGCTAGAGCTGCATGACTGAGGTGATGGTCGACATGAAAGGCCTCTGAGAAGACGAAACCATTGTGCTTGAGTAATGCGAGTGTGTTGTTGTACTCGTCTTTTCGACCTTGGTTTTGCACGGCGACTACATCAAATGTGTGTCCCCATGTTTTCGATACGAGTTCGAGAAATAGAGCAAAATCTTCAACATCTACATACTGAAACCCTGATTGGTGGCGACCGGGTTCGAGTGTCAAACAATGCAGCTTGTAGCGTTTTTGTCGAAAGTAGCGTTCCGCTTCCATGATGCCGTGTACGACACCATCGACAATCAGTGCAACACTCGAGTCATGACCCAATGTGATCCCAAGGATGTTCAAACAATGTCTCCCGAAGTCAGAAATCTGCCAAGATTACGGTTAAGTACACAACCGCCGCAGGCGAGGGTACGGTTTGATCGAATTAGTTGTGATGCAATGATACGCGTCCGTCGAAGCAATCGCCATGAAGTCGAGGTAACCGGATGGGGCTAGGGGGACATCTGCTGTGGTCGTCAGTGGTTCGGCGATTGCACGAAGATTCCGGGAATCCAGTCCGTGTCGGTTATCTTCCTGGTCTCACAGACCTGCTCCGAGGCGAGCTACACGATAGGAGTCGCCCGATTCAAAATGACACAATTTTTCGTTATAACCCACGGATCGATGTTCAACGGGCTGTTGAGAAATCGTCACTTTTGATTGCACTTGATCGGGCCGTGATTGCGGTATTGAGATTGTTAGGTCTCTTGTGGGCCTACGAACGATTCATATTTTGGCTCGTCTGTCAGAGGCGGCATCGCTCTGGGGTCTGGCATGCGCATATCGATATGAGGCTCCATAGCTATGTGCGACGAGAAACGCCAGACCGGATGGTGTGGAAAGAGGGGGGCCACATCATCGATATTCTTTTGGCTAATTATGGGTTAATAGCACGGGATTACGAATGTGAAATGTATTTTTTACCTCATGAGGAGGAGGCCGTTAATCGCTTACAACAATCGTTAAAACTTACGACAGATTTTGTTGTAATAGAACCACATTCGAAGAGTCAGTGGTTTGGTGATTTACGGGAATGGTCATTTGAGCGGTGGGAGCGTGTCGTTGAGCGGTTACGCGATCACAATTATCCCGTTGTGCAAATTGGAGAAGGTGGCAGGCCTGTTTTGGAAGGTGCGATTGATGTCACCGGCCGTGCATCCTTTCGAGAGGCTGTGTTGCTTATGAAACGCGCTAGACTGTTTTTAGGTCAAGAGGGCGGCCTCATGCATGCGGCGAATGCCGTCAACGTTCCGAGTGTGATCGTATGGGGTGGTCTGACGCTGCCAGAGTTCGCTGCTTACCGTAAACATACGGTGCTATGTACACGCGTCGAGTGTGCTCCTTGTGGTCTTCGAGGCCAGTGTCCGTATGACAAGAAATGTTTAACTACGGTTGAGACTAGTGACGTTATTTCAGCCGTTTTCGACACGCTGGCATCGACCAAGACCGAAATAGCTTAGACCACTCGTTCAGAGGATACGCTGTCCGTGCCTGTGAAAAGTTCTACTGCCGTGGCACAATAGAGAGCCCGTCAAATTACATGGATATCCTTGCTCTGCCGTTTCTTTCGGCATTTGTGCTCGCTCTCGTAATCGTTCCGCTATGCCGTGGGGTGGCGCGTTCTGTGGGTAAAGTCGCTCACCCTGCTGCGGACCGTTGGCATCGACACTCGACACCATTGTTTGGCGGCGTAGCAATCGCGATAACGACTATAGGGTGTGCCATTGGGTTTAGTGATGCTGCGGCACTGGTGGTCCCACTGGGTTGCGGCGCGCTGATTTTTCTAGTTGGGCTTGCCGATGATATTCGTAGCTTTCGTCCCGGGACCAAACTCGTGGCACAAATCG
>CAUZRA010000242.1:0-3376 GCA_963582035.1 Vicinamibacteria bacterium
TTGGCACGGAACTTTGCGTGGGGTTAATCAACAAATTATGGCGAACTGAGTATCGAGATCTTGGTCCATTTCGCGCGATTCGTCGGTCGGCTATCGACCGACTCAAGATGGTAGACCGTACGTGGGGGTGGACGATTGAGATGCAGATCAAAGCGGCGGAGGTCGGTCTCGTCATTTGCGAGGTGCCAGTTCGCCAACGTGCGCGTATTGGCCAATCAAAGATTTCTGGTACGGTCACCGGAACCGTGAAGGCTGGCCTACGAATGCTGTATACGATTTGGTGTTTGTGGCGGACACGGCGCGCGCGTGTTTTTTGACATGGCTAAACAAATTTTCGCCCTCGGCCTCGCAATGCTGGGTGTGTTTCTCGCGGTTGGACAGATCGATGCACGTGAGGAGATAGGTTTGTTTCTTGCGCTTATGGCGACTGCATCGATCGCTTATCTGTTTGTTATCTGGTTGGTACATTCGCGCCGACCTGGTCCGACGACAGCATTAGTCGGATGCCTGCTTCTCGGATTGATTTGGCGTGTAGGGCTAGTTGGTGCTGTGCCACTTGTATCCGATGACGTCTACCGATATGTATGGGATGGCCGAGTACAACAGGAGGGGCTGAACCCCTATGACAGTGTGCCTGACGACCCGCGATTGGAATCGTTGCATACTGATTTGACCAGACAAATTCACCCGACGAACGCGGCTTTGCCAGCGATTTATCCACCACTTGCGCAACGCTTGTTTTATGGCGTCACGTCGGTTCATGAGTCGGTCAAGGCACTGGCCCTTGTCATGGTAGTAGCGGATGTATTGATTGTTGTTCTGCTGTGGAGATGGTTGGTCGCAACGGGACGAAATCGATGGTGGGTACTGGCCTACGCGTGGCATCCGCTCGTGGTATTGGAAGGGGCTGGCGGCGCCCATATCGATACGTTTGGGGCGTTACTCCTTGCCGCTTCATGGCTCGCTCTGTCTCGCCGCCGGTCGCTGCTTGCCTCTGTGACATTCGCCGGTGCGATCGCGGTCAAGTTCGTGCCGATTGTACTGGTGCCGCTTTTGTGGCGGCGAATTCGTGCGATGGATGCCGTTGTCGGAGGGATTGTTCTCATACTGCTGTATTTGCCGTTTATACATGACGGAAAAATGCCCATCGGTTCGCTGGGAACGTATTTGTCGCAATGGCGATTTAATGCACCTTTTTTCCGATGGCTGGAACCTCTTTTTGGCATGCCTGTCATTGTTGTCGCTTCATTGTGTGTAGGTCTAGTTGCCGCAGAATTCTCTAGACGGACCATGCGGCGTGATGATCCGTGTGCGTGGGCCTGGCCGATTGCCGTTACGATTTTCCTGATGCCGGCAATCTATCCCTGGCACCTGGTTTGGCTTACACCGTTTCTCACCGTTGCCGGCACTTTTCCACTAACGATATGGACCGTGACGTCTATCTCGACGTATGCCGTTTGGGAGTCTGAATCGACTGGGAAAGGCTGGAACTTGCCCATGTGGGTCGAGGTCTTTGAATATAGTTGTGTTGCGGCGAGTTTGGGGTTGGGTTATTGGTTTCGCAGAGCGTCCACAAAGGTTGTTCGAGAGGGGTATTGACAACCACGCATTCCAAGACGACGATCAGGGGACAGTAGGACTGCACCCGGGTGCTGAACGATGCGACGTTAGCCCCGATTAAGCATGAGGAATAACATATGTTGATTAAACAGGCCCCAGATATCCTCTCTTCTCAAATTACGCCAGAGAACCTGTACTGGAATCGGCGGTCGTTTATCCGCGCGGCGTCAGGGGCGGCACTTGGTATTGCAGGGACTGCGACGTTTGGAGGAACTGCCGGTGATCTTTTAGCGGCTCCGCAGAGCGACTTGACCGACCTCAGGCAGAGCCAGTTTAGTACGGCCGATGCCCCGAATAGTTACGACGAAATCACGAGTTACAACAATTTTTATGAATTCGGACTCCAGAAGGAAGACCCGAAGCGTTATGCCGATGAGCTTAGTATCGAACCGTGGTCAGTGCGGGTCGAAGGCCATATGAACAAGCCTGCGGCAAATTACACGCTTGAAGACATTCTTGCGCCACATCCGCTTGAGGAGCGTATATACCGTTTACGGTGTGTCGAGGCGTGGTCCATGGTCGTGCCGTGGGTTGGGTTCCCATTAGGGGACCTGCTCAAGCGGTTTGAACCGACATCGCGAGCGAAGTTTGTAAAGTTTGAGACATTGGTTCGCCCGGAAGAGTTTCGTGGCCAACGTGCACGCAACCTGCAATATCCATACGTCGAGGGACTGCGGATGGATGAAGCCATGAACCCATTGGCTATTCTGGCTGTTGGGCTTTACGGCAAGACACTTCTAAATCAGAATGGCGCGCCTATTCGACTCGTTGTTCCCTGGAAGTATGGATTTAAGAGTATTAAGTCCATCGTGAAAATTGAATTTGTCGAAGAAGAACCACGGAATACTTGGAATATCGCGATCCCTAATGAATATGGTTTCTACGCGAACGTTAATCCAGAAGTTGACCATCCGCGTTGGTCACAGGCAAGTGAGCGTCGGATTGGAGAATTCTTCCGTCAACAAACTCAGATGTTCAATGGATATGGATATCAGGTTGCCAGTATGTATGACGGAATGGATTTAGCGGAGCGCTATTAAATGCTTCTTGGCTAGGCCAGTTCATGCGATCTGCAAAGACACTGGTCTTCTGTCTTTGTCTTGTACCAGCCCTTGTGCTTGTTTGGGATTCAGTAACCGGTGGTTTGAGTGTTAACCCTATTGAAGATATCACTCACCGGACCGGTGACTGGGCTCTGCGTTTTTTACTACTAACCCTCGCGGTTACTCCCTTTCGATGGTTGAGCGGCTGGAATGAAGTGATCCGCTATCGGCGGATGTTGGGCCTTTTTACGTTTTGGTACGCCAGCTTACATTTTTCGACCTATATCGTCTTTGACCACTTTTTCGATATCCGCTCGATTGCCGACGACGTCATAGAGCGTAAGTACGTGACCGCAGGCTTTCTCGGCTTTGTCCTGATGTTGCCTCTCGCTGTCACATCGACGCAGGGGTGGATCCGTCGGTTAGGGAAGCGGTGGTCGATCCTGCACCGGTTAATCTATGTTGCAGCGGTTGCTGGCGTTGTTCATTTTTTGTGGTTGGTCAAGCTTGAGACTAGTGAGCCGCTCGTTTATGCAGCTGTGCTATCAGGATTGTTCTTAGTTCGCGTCGTTCGTCGGAAGCTTACACGTGCGGCAGGGCACCGGGTGCCCAGCGGTGAGACACCAGCGACGTTTTAACTGCAAGCCAGCAGTCGTTGGTCATTGAATTGATTGACTCTTTGATTCCTTGCTCTCACAAAATCCATCATATTG
>CAUZRA010000243.1:0-3358 GCA_963582035.1 Vicinamibacteria bacterium
CTTCGCCGGTTTCAACAATTAATGCGCAACGAGTGCGGGTACCCTCACGTACCAAGTGATGATGGACGCCTGCGGTAGCGAGTAGTGCTGGTATCGGGGCGTGCTGTTGGCTAACACGACGGTCTGACATTACTAATAGCGTTGTTCCGTCGGCGACGGCTTTGCTGGCTGCGGTACAGAGGTTAGTCATCGCATGCTCGAGACCTTTGGCGCCGGTACTTGGGTCGTACAGCATAGGCAATGTGCAGGATTTAAATGCGGGATCCTCCAGGTGACGTAGCGTCGAGAGTTCGCCGTTGGTTATAACTGGGTAGTCGACTTTGATGTGATGACACGATTCAGCATTCGGGGCTAACAGATTGCCCTCTGCACCAAGCGTCGAACCCATATCGGTTACGAGTTCTTCGCGAATGGCATCAAGCGGCGGATTTGTGACCTGTGCGAAAAGTTGTTTGAAATAGTCGTAAAGTAGTCGGGATCGGTCAGACAGCACAGCAAGCGCTGTATCGGTACCCATCGACCCAAGTGGCTCGGCCCCGTTTTGAGCCATTGGAGCAATCAAAATTCGCAGGTCTTCTTCCGTGTAGCCGAATACACGCTGCCTTGTTAGAACCGTTTCCTGGTCTGGTCGTTCTAGAACTGGTGTGATTGGTAGGTCACTAAGATGTACGAGTTTTTGTGCTAACCACTCCCCATACGGATTTTGCTGAGCAAGGTCTCCTTTGATTTCATCGTCGTCAATGATCCGGCCTTGCTCAGTGTCTACTAAAAAGATTCGGCCTGGATGCAGTCGTTCCTTAATCAGCACATTTTCGGGTGGAATGTCTAGGACGCCAACCTCGGATGCCATGATGACCATGTCGTCTTTGGTAACGTAATAACGAGAGGGTCGGAGTCCATTTCGATCGAGAATCGCACCGATAACGCGGCCGTCAGTGAATGCGATCGATGCTGGCCCATCCCATGGCTCCATGAGTGAGGCGTGGTACTCGTAAAATGCCCGACGGTCTGGGCTCATTGACTCGTGGTTACTCCATGGTTCTGGAATCATCATCAAGATTGCGTGTGCAAGCGGCCGCCCGCTGAGTGCAAGGAATTCCAGTACGTTGTCAAACGTCGCGGTGTCACTTTGTCCTTCTCTAATCACCGGAAACAATTTCTGTAAATCCTCACCGAATAAGTTGGATTTACACAGTGATTCTCGAGCACGCATCCAGTTGATATTCCCGCGCAGCGTGTTGATCTCCCCGTTGTGCGCGATATATCGATAAGGATGCGCTAATGGCCATGATGGAAATGTATTTGTACTGAACCGAGAATGAACAAGCGCAAGCGCCGATTCGACATCTGGGTCACTAAGGTCAGGAAACATTCGCTCAATCTGGTCAGCGATTAGCATTCCTTTGTAAATGATTGTGTTCGACGACAGGCTCGCTATATAGAACATGCCTTGGACTATCTGTCCGAGTGCGTTGACTTCACGCGAAACCCGTTTTCGAATGACGTATAGTTTTCGTTCGAAATGAAGATGTGCGTCATTCTGTTTCGCGCCGCCGTTTTCGTGACCTATGAATACTTGGCGAATAATCGGTTCGCCACTTCTTGCAGTTGCTCCGAGGTGAGAATCATCCGTCGGTACATCTCGCCAACCTAGGAGGATTTGACCTTCCTTCTTGATTATTTCGGTAAATATATTTTCTATTTGCTGTCGTGCCGCTTGGTCGCGCGGCAAGAAGACCATGCCAACTCCGTACGACCCAGGGGCTGGCAATTTAAATCCGATTGTTGCCGTCTTTTTTGAAAGAAACTTGTGGGGAAGTTGCAGCAAGATCCCAGCACCGTCACCGGTGTTTTTTTCACAACCGCACGCTCCGCGGTGGAGCAGATTGATTCCAATGTCAAATGCTTGTCTGACGAGTTTGTGAGATTTCGTGCCTTTAATATTTACGATGAACCCCACGCCGCACGAGTCGTGTTCAAAATTCGCATCATAAAGTCCGGTTGTATTTTTCTCGTTGTTCTTCATCTTCATTGAACTCTTTGTAGCAAGTATTTAGACTTGTGACTGTGCGAGTTTTCGCTTTGTAAGACCTTGATTACGAGAAGCGTTCTGCGAAGCGACAGGTGTAGCCGGCTCTGTGTCTACTCGGCTTAATAACTTTATGAATGCATTGACCGCTGGGTTTAGAGGGCGCTTTCGCCTATGGATAATGCTTAGCGGTCGGGCAAACGGTGTCTCACCCTCAAGCGTATCAAGGGCGACCGAAACGAGGGTTTGTCGTTGTACTTCTCGCCGGACTGTTTGTTCCGGCACAATCGCTATGCCGGCACCATCCTCGACGGCTTCTTTGATGTTTTCTATGTTGTCGAATTCAGCAACAATGTTGACGTCTGCTCTGTGGCGACGAAGATATCGGTCTAGTTCACGTCGGACCGGCAATTGTCGATCAAATGTAACGATTGACTCACCGCTAAGTTCCCAGGGGCCAACTGCTGTGGCTCGACGTGAAAATCTGTGTGATGGGAGGCAGGTCACTACCATCGTTTGTTGCTGCCAAGGAACGGCTGTTAGATCTCTTCCCGGTGTAGCAAAAGCAATTAGGCCAAGATCTGACCGGTCGTTGTGAATGCGCGTGTAGATTTCATCTGGGTGCATGTATTCAAGTTGAACCGTCGCGCCTGGTACGGTTGTTTGAAATTCGTCGACGTAGCGACTGAGGTCTGGTAGTCGGATCGAATAAATAGATGCGAGTTTGATCGTGTAACCAGAGGGTTCTTGGTGTTGTTGAACAGATTTTTCTAGTTCGCGATAGCGCTCAACAATCTCTTGGCAGCCTTTAAAGAAAATCTTACCTTCATCCGTCATTAGCCATGGTCGTTTTGAGCGGTCGATAAGTTGTACCTGGAGGCGTTTCTCTAGCTGGCGTACGGCTTGGCTTGCTGCAGACTGACTAACCGAGTTTGCAATGGCGCCGCGAGAGAAACTCTGAAATCGGACCACGTCGCAGAATATTTGTAATGCCTCAAAATTCATGGGGAGGGACACTTTACCCACAAGTTAATCTAATGGCAAGTATTTATAGTATTAGCACATCTAATTCAGTTGGTTCTTTTATCTTTGCGAATAACGCCCACGATTAAATAGAAATTAAGTTTTTAAAATGGAACAACTTAGAGGAATTGCTCTTGTCGTATTTAATCAGTCTAAAAACCGAGATGCCTGATTTTTATTTTGTATTACGACGATAGATTTTCTATCAGTTTATTTAGGGAGACGCAGGTTTTCGGTGTAATCGAAAAGGTGGGTTGCTGTCCCTTGGTCTGAGAGTCGATTGTGACCGAATTGGTACCGTGCAGT
>CAUZRA010000244.1:0-3348 GCA_963582035.1 Vicinamibacteria bacterium
GTCCGCTCGGTGTACTCGCACGGGGATTCTCTGTGTGCTGGAACGACGCTCGTACAAGGGTCGTTCGGAAATCTACCGAGGTTGAAGTTGGTGATACGGTACGCGTCAAGCTACATGATGGCGAGCTTCGCTGCGACGTCACTGAGGCCAAGTCGGAGTAACGAAATGAACACAAAGATCAAGGATTTTGAATCAGCACTGGCCGAACTTGAAACCATTGTAAAAACCCTTGAAGACGGCCAAGTAACACTTGAACAATCATTAGAAAACTTTGAACGAGGCATCGAATTGTCTCGTTACTGCCATACCCGTCTCGAAGAAGCAGAACGTCGCGTGGAAATCTTGACCGAACGAGGAGAAACTCGTCCGGCCCCAGAAACTATCGCTGATCTATCTACGAACGATAAGACAACAACAAAGTAACGAGTCTTACGTGTCACACAGCAACGAACAGGCGTCGCTTCCGCATGCCACACAAATCTTGCTAAACGACTACTTTAAAAAGGCACGCCGCGCTGTCGACAGCGAACTGGAACGTCTGCTACCAACACCACCGCAATGCCCAAATTTGATTTCAGAAATCATGAGTTACAGCGTTTTCGCGGGCGGCAAACGCTTCCGCCCCATTTTAACGCTCGCTGCCTCCCAAGCAGTGTCTCAAACGGAAACCATTCTCGACAGTGCTCTGCGCGTCGCGTGCGCCGTTGAAATGATTCATACATATTCATTAATCCACGACGACCTGCCCGCAATGGATGACGACACCCTCCGACGAGGGCGTCCAACAGCTCACGTCATCTATGGTGAGGGCATGGCGATTCTCGCTGGAGATGCCCTATTAACAGAAGCCTTCAACCTCTTGGCCCAACCTGCAAAAGGCGCAACAATCAACGACCAAAGCCGTGCCCTGAGAGCTCTCCATAGAATAGCTGTCGAATCGGGCGCTGCCGGAATGGTTGGCGGGCAAGTACTCGACCTTCAATTGACAGGTCACCCTCTCGATAAAAACAACGCTGAAATGCTCCGTGCCATGCATGCGAAGAAGACCGGCGCTCTTATCAAAGCCGCTGCAGTCGCCGGCGCGATAATGGCTAGTGCTAACGACACGACCATTAAGGCTATCGAAACCTATGCAACTCACCTCGGCTTAGCATTTCAAATTGTTGACGACATACTTGATGTCGAAGGTGCTTCAGATGCACTCGGAAAAACCGTCGGCAAAGACGCGGCTGCCGGAAAGGTGACTTACCCAAGCATGTACGGCGTGCAGGAATCACGACAACGAGCAACTGCCGCGGTAACCGCTGCTCAACAAGCCCTCGATAGCGCATCGCTAGGAGGCCGTTTAAGCGACATTGCAAACTGGGTACTAAATCGCTCGAAATAGCGCAGGCTTCGAAAGCTGAACCGTTCGACGCTAATGGGAACAACTAGACGAATCCGACTTGACATACTGGTCGTGGACCGCGGCCTTGCAGAAACACGGTCCCGTGCCCAAGCCCTTATCTTAGCGGGTCGCGTACGAGTAAATAATTCGATGGCGTCAAAAACTGGGCTTCAGGTAAGTATCGACGCCGATGTCCAGCTGTCCGAACGTGACCACCCCTTCGTTGGTAGAGGTGGCCTTAAGTTAACTCATGCGTTCGACCAATTTAACATTGATGTACGCGGCCGGACAGCACTCGATATCGGTGCCTCTACAGGCGGCTTCACCGATGTAATGCTTCACCGGAATGCCCGTCACGTGGTAGCGCTAGACGTTGGGCGTGGCCAGCTCGATTGGCGACTCCGGAATGACAGTCGGGTAACTGTAATGGAAGGCATCAACGCACGCTATCTAACAGCTGCCGACTTCCCTGTTAGCCTACGTGCATTCTCATGCGTTACCATCGACGTATCGTTTATTTCCCTAAAACTAATACTTCCTGTGCTAGCCCCACTTCTCGCCATAAACAGCGATATTGCAGCACTCGTGAAACCCCAGTTTGAAGCTGGTCGTAGTGAAGTCGGAAAAGGAGGTATTGTCAGAGACCCTATTATCCATGCGCGTGTGGTCGAAGAGGTAATTGCTGCGGCCAATACGCTAGGATTGAGGCACATGTCGACAACAGCATCCCCAATCCTTGGCGCGGAAGGGAACCGAGAGTTCTTCCTGCACCTACGAGATAGGAACAGGACGAAATCTGATGCCTGATCCAGATAGCAGGCTTCTAAAAAAAGTAAACTCCATCGGCATCGTCGGACGAGCCGAATCACCAAATGCCGACGATGCTGTTCGCGACGCGGTAACCTGGGCAAACAAACAGAACATCCGAACATTTATTGAGTCGGATACTGCGTTACGAATTGGGTTGACACCAGAACAACCGTACTCCCGCGACGAACTGCCAAACCATGTCGACTTACTGCTGGTACTTGGCGGCGACGGCACCTTGCTTAGCGTCGCACATCCGGTAGCGTGTCACGACTGCGATACGCCAATCCTGGCGGTCAACTGTGGAAGTCTCGGGTTTCTAACCGAGATTAGACGACCAGAAATGTTGGATGTTCTGGCCTCGGTACTAAATGGCACGGCTACTCTTGATGAACGACGCATGTTCCGCGCAAGAGTGAATCGAGGTTCTGAGGTCGTCGCAGATCGTTTTGTACTGAACGATGTGGTCATTGGAAAATCTTCAGGCTCTCCGATTGTCGACCTCTCAATCTCTGTTCGAGGTCATTTCGTCACGAGTAGCCGCGGCGATGGCGTGATCCTTGCAACACCGACCGGCTCTACCGCATACAACCTAGCCGCCGGTGGTCCGATCGTTCATCCAACCGTTGATGCTGTTGTAATTACTCCGATTGCACCTCATACACTTACCAATCGACCAATTGTCCTTTGTGATGATGCGCCTGTGGTTGTAACACCTGACCTCACTGATGACCACCGTGAGATCGCGGCTAGTTTTGACGGTCAATTAAGCGTCGAACTACAAAACGGTGACATCGTCGTCATCGAACGTGCGAATAACCCACTACGGGTCATTCGGTCGCCCTCTCGAAACTACTTCTCGGTACTTCGAGAGAAATTAAAGTGGGGCGAGCGATAATTTAGAGCTCGATTTTTGCAGCAGTAAGACCGTCACAACAAACATACATGCAGGCTACGACAATGGTTACCTCAAGACCATCCGAAGGCTAGGGTCTTTCACTGATTGGCGGATGGTAAATAATTTGAATTTGGTTCCCATCAGGATCTGAGAAATAGCAAGACCGCGCCCCATCCCGATGCGTCCTTGGCGCTTTATTAAGCGACACATTCTGGCCGTGAAGATACTTCGCCCAAGCGTCGACAGAAGCAGGACT
>CAUZRA010000245.1:0-3334 GCA_963582035.1 Vicinamibacteria bacterium
CAGCTCTTCTAGCAGAGCTGATCGCTGGAAACACCGTCATTGACGCCGCCCAGGCCGCTCAACGGTTTGTTTCTGTTGAATTGGTTCGTCGGCGGGATTGCGGACAAGATGCGTGGTTAGCAAGTTTCCAGAATCACCGCTCCAACATCTAAATCCTTCTAAATCCTTCTAAAGCCAACTGCTATACTCCAAAAATGAGTGCGCACGCGTTCGTCGTCACCACCGACCCACTCGACCTAAGTACAATTGTGAGGTTTGTGGAAAACCAACTAATAGAAGCACCGGTGAGCGCGGGTGCAGTGGCTTCTTTTCTTGGTACGGTTCGTAACGAAAACCAAGGACATCAGGTGGATCATCTTGAATATGAAGCCTATGAACCCCTCGCAGTAAAATCGTTC
This sequence comes from Vicinamibacteria bacterium, assembly GCA_963582035.1. Lineage (GTDB taxonomy): Bacteria > Acidobacteriota > Vicinamibacteria > Vicinamibacterales > UBA8438 > DTWD01. The sequence continues at coordinate 399 of CAUZRA010000245.1, forward strand.
CAACAGATCGCAGATGAATCTTCTCAACTTTGGCCGGAAACGCACCTAGCTGTCCATCATCGAATCGGGCGTCTAAATATTGGAGACGCCAGTGTTGCGATCGCAGCTGCGTCACCTCACCGTGCTAATGCCTTTTCCTCATGCAGGTACGCTATTGAGCGCATTAAGCAAATCGCTCCGATCTGGAAACACGAATATTTTGAAGGCGGCGATGTCTGGATCGAAGGGGCGACAGCTAGCCCCGATGACGACGAAACCCGACAGACCGCCATCCGTCTGGCATGCGTATAACTGTTCTTCTTTTTGCCCGGCTACGAGATATCGCTGGAACGGCGAATCTGGACCGCAATCTTCCAGAAGGCTCTACAGCCCGCTTTCTTTGGAAGACTTTAGTTCAGGATTTCCCTGATTTCGAGTCTTATAGTGACGCAATATCAACTGCGGTCAACGAAGAGTACTCCCGCATCGATTCGGAGCTCTCGGATGGCGATGAAGTCGCATTCTTACCGCCGGTGTCGGGAGGCTAGTTATGTTCGACAAACTACAAGCAATTGAAGATCGTTACGATAAGCTGACGACACTCATTTGTGACCCTACAGTTCAAGCGGACCAGCAGGAATACCGCGCTCACACAAAAGCATTATCCGAAATACAACCAATAATTGAACACTTTCGCCTTTACAAAGAGGTCACAGAGGAAGCAGTTCAAGCGAAAGAATTAGCTGAAGAAGCCAAAGACGATGCTGAACTCAGGGAGTTAGCCCGGCAAGAACTTGTCGAACTTGAAGAACGTCGAGAAACCCTCTTGCAGCAGATCAAGATCCTTCTCATCCCAAAAGATCCCAATGACGAAAAAAACGTCGTTCTTGAAATTAGAGCTGGCACTGGTGGTGACGAAGCCGGTCTCTTTGCTGCAGATCTGTTTCGAATGTATGCACGATACGCCGAAACTCTTGGTTGGCGAGTGGACGTTCTTTCTTCCAACGAAACCGGTGTTGGCGCAATTAAGGAAGTGGTCGCGCTCATCGAAGGCAAACGAGTTTACAGCCAGCTAAAATATGAAAGTGGCGTACACCGTGTTCAGCGCGTGCCCGCGACCGAAGCAAGTGGTCGTATTCATACGTCGACTGCGACCGTTGCAGTACTACCAGAAGCTGAAGAAGTTGATATTCAGATCGCGGACAAAGATCTTCGTATAGACACCTTCTGTTCGAGTGGGCCAGGTGGTCAAAGTGTCAATACGACTTACTCTGCAGTCAGGATTACACACATACCAACAGGCCTAGTCGTATCCCAGCAGGACGAAAAGTCACAAATAAAAAATAAAGCCAAAGCCATGAAAGTACTGCGTTCGAGGCTCTATGAAATCGAGTTGCAACGTCAACAGGATGAAATCGCCACCGATCGAAAAGGCCAAGTCGGAACCGGAGAACGTTCAGAAAAAATACGTACTTACAACTTTCCCCAAAGCCGTATTACTGACCACCGTATCGGATTCACGACACATCAACTTCCGGCCGTACTCGCTGGTGGACTCGACGAACTGATCAGCACAGTCATAACACATTTCCAATCTGAAAAACTCAAAGATGAGGAAGCCGTCACGGTCTCATGACGCTTCGAGAGCATGTAACTAATGCGGCGAAACGTCTCCAACAAGCAGGCATCAACGACTCTGAAGCATTAGCTGACGCAGAGTTACTAGCCAGACACGTACTTGACTGGGACCGCTCAACGTACCTTGTTCGTAACCACGAACGCCCTCCCCAAACGTTTAATGACGCTTACAAAAAAACTATTAAACGGCGTACCGCAAGGGAACCAGTCTCCTTAATCACAGAGCAAAGAGAATTCTGGGGCTTGAAGTTCTCCGTGAAACCCGGTGTACTGATTCCTCGACCCGAAACCGAACTTATTGTTGAAACTGCTATCAACCTATTCCCTGACCGTGCCAAAGCAGAACTCTCCATAGCGGACATCGGAACGGGCTCTGGGTGCCTCGCCGTAGCACTGGCACTCGAATTCCCTCAATCAATTGTCAATGCGCTCGACACTTCTGCTACCGCACTTAGGATCGCTCAACAAAATTGCATTCTTCATAGTGTGAACGACCGTGTTACGTTCGTAGAAAACAGCTTTAAAGATTGGCTTTCGACCCGAAATAGGCCTCCATACGAGCTAGACCTTATCGTTGCGAACCTACCGTATATCCCACAAAGCACCATCAAAACTCTCTCGCCAGAAGTTCGAATGTATGAACCATACTGCGCACTCGATGGTGGACCAGATGGACTCTTTCTACTACGACAACTTCTAAAAGTTGCACCAAACTGTTTAACCGTAAGGGGCTTTTTGCTGATCGAAATCGGAAACGGTCAGTCACAGAAGCTTGAACAGGCAGTCGAATCGATACCAAGCCTCGTCTTACGAGGATTCCGAGCCGACCTACAGGGAATATCAAGAACCGCTATCATCGAACGCTCTAGCCCTCCATGACAGAGGACGGAATGTCAGACTGCTTGTTTTGCAAGATAGCGACCGGGGCGATACAGAGTGACCTCGTTTACGAGGACGATAACATTATCGCCTTTAACGACATTAACCCTCAGGCACCCACACATGTACTGATTGTGCCAAAACGACATATCAGCACGTTAAATGATTTGACTTCCGCTGATGAACTTATCGTCGGGAATCTTGTCAGGAGCGCCGCAACAATTGCCGCATCTCAAGGGCATGCTGAAAATGGCTATCGCACGGTCTTCAACTGCAATAAAGCTGCCGGACAAACAGTCTTTCACATCCACTTACACCTACTTGCCGGCAGACGGCTCGATTGGCCACCGGGCTAGCAACGTCGGCAATTCTACAAGTGAACGTATCTCCGGTACTCCATCGGCACGGCTGTTGTTAACGGCGCCTGAACGAACCAGCAA
>CAUZRA010000246.1:0-3324 GCA_963582035.1 Vicinamibacteria bacterium
CCTGATTCGAAGTCATCTTCCGGCTGACGGGGAGTATGTCGTGACGGTCGAGTTTGCTCAGGCTGCGCGCGCCGAACATGAAGTTGAGGTGAGTGTCGACGGCGAACGTGTTCGTGTTTTTACGATTGGTGGTCGAGCATTAGTTCGGGGCGCGGCAGGGGTTTTTGCGTTTGAAGCAGAGCCGCCAGTAGATGTTCGTGTGCCAATGCGTGCTGGACCACGTGAAGTAGCCGTGGCTTTTTTGCAGAAAACTGGTGCGCAACATGAAAGTCTTGTCCGGTCCTCTCGCCGAGGTCAGCGCCGGGAACCGGCTATTGCCACGGTGTCGATTAGTGGTCCGTATGGGGTTGATGGTTCGGGCGATACCCCGAGTCGCCGCCGTATCTTTACGTGTGACCCTTCCGGCGGAGTGATGGCTGACGTTTGTGCGGATGAAATTTTTACGAGCCTGGCACGTCGTGCATATCGCCGGCCGGTAACCGAGGCTGACCTTTCGGTCCTTCGACCTTTCTATGAAGAGGGTCGGTCGGAGGCCGGTTTTGAGCGTGGTATCCAGCGTGGCTTAGAACGGATTCTTGTTAGTCCAGAATTCCTGTTTCGGATTGAACGTGATCCCGCTAATGTCGATGAAGGACCCTATGCCGTCGGTGATCTGGAGTTGGCATCGCGCCTGTCGTTTTTTCTCTGGAGCAGCATTCCAGATGATGAGTTGCTTGACGTAGCAGTAGCCGGGCAATTGAGCAGCCCCTCAGTATTGCAAGGGCAAGTTGAGCGAATGATGGCGGACCCTCGCGCACGTGCACTAGTTAATAACTTCGCGGCGCAATGGTTGTACCTTCGTGATGTTACAGAGAAAGAACCAGACCCAGGATTTTTCCCTGGCTTTGATGAAAACTTGCGCCAAGCGTTTCAAAATGAGACCGAGTTGTTTATTGATAGCGTTTTGCGTGAAGACGGACAGGTTACAGATTTGCTGAGCGCGGACTACACATTTCTTAATGAACGATTGGCCAAGCATTACGGCATTCCTCATGTATACGGTAGTCACTTTCGACGCGTTTCGCTTGCGGGCACAGAACGTCGAGGATTGCTTGGTCAGGGTGGTATCTTAACGTTGACCTCGTATGCGACGCGTACCTCTCCGGTGTTACGTGGTAAGTGGATTCTGGAAAACCTACTGTCGTCACCGCCGCCGCCGCCACCACCAGATATTCCGTCTCTTGAAGAAACGACCGACGAGGGAGAGGCGTTGTCAATGCGGGCGGCGATGGAAAAACATCGTTCTAACCCAGCTTGTGCAAGCTGTCATTCGCAGATGGATCCACTCGGGTTCGCCCTTGAGAATTTTGATGCTATCGGTCGGTGGCGCACCAGGGGGGAATCGAACGAGACCATTGATGCGACTGGGGTGTTACCTGATGGAACCGCGTTTGAAGGGCCGGACGAAATGCGGGCTGCTCTTCTCAAACACCCCGACCGGTTTGTGGGAACGGTCGCTGAAAAACTTTTAACCTATGCACTAGGTCGTAATCTCGAATCGTTTGATATGCCGTCCGTGCGTGGGATTGTGCGTGATGCCGCTCAGAAAGACTATCGATTTTCGGCGTTGGTTCTTGCTATTGTTCAAAGCACGCCGTTTCAAATGAGGATGCCACAATCATGATCATTACCCAGAAAGCATTACCGCGGCGCACCTTTCTTCGTGGTGTTGGTGCCACGCTAACCCTTCCGTTTCTTGACGCGATGGTGCCTGCCGCATCGTCAGTTGCTCGAGCGGTTACGGCCCCGTCACGTCGTGTGGGATTTATTTACATTCCGAACGGTGTAATCCAAGATCAGTGGGTTCCATCAAAGACCGGGCGTAATTTTGACTTGTCACCAATTCTGAGTCCGCTTGAGTCGCTTCGTGAGAGTGTACTGGTTTTGAGTAATTTAGCTCACCGCCAAGCTGATTCGTTTGGTGATGGGAATGGTGACCATCCACGCGCGACCGCTGTTTGGCTGAGTGGTGTTCATGCATGGGAGCGGCGTGGTCGACAGGGAGTTACCGACATCAAGTTAGGCACCACCGCAGATCAGATTGCTGCGCGTGAGTTTGGCAAGGAAACACCGTTGCCGTCGCTTGAGTTGGCGCTAGAGAAACCGACGGCGATTGCTTGTGACACCGGGGATTGCTTTTACTCGAACACGATTTCGTGGCGAAATGAAACGACACCGCTCGATATGGAGGCGCACCCGCGTGTGGTGTTCGAGCGTTTATTTGGCGAAGGTGGAACGGCGGCTGACCGGCTTGCGATACTAAAACAAACAGGCAGCATCCTTGATTCTGTTACCGCGGAAGTCGCCCGGCTTGGCAGTACCTTAGGTATTGGTGATCGAAATAAATTGGATGAGTACCTCGATGCGGTACGTGATGTTGAGCAGCGGATCCAACGGTCTGAATCTCGCGGCGCTGAGTCACTCGTTGAACTACCTGATCGGCCTGTTGATATTCCTGAGACATTTGAAGAACATGCCAAGTTGATGTTTGACTTGCTCACTTTGGCTTTCCAGGCGGATGTAACCCGCGTATTCACATTAATGATGGCTCGCGAAGCTAGTCCGCGTGCGTACCCACAGGTCGGAGTCCCTGACCAGCATCACACTGTGTCGCATCATCGCAATGATTCGGAATACATCGCGAAGAAGGCAAAAATTGATACGTACCATATTCAGCTACTTGCCTACTTCCTTGAAAACTTACGTAAGACCTCGGACGGTGATTCCAACCTTCTGGACAATTCGATGATTGTTTACGGGGGGGGGATTGGGAACGGTAATTTGCATGAGCATACGAACCTTCCGTGTCTGGTGGCCGGCGGCGGAGGTGGACGCCTCAATGGTGGCCGTCACCGCCACTACGCTGAGGATACGCCGTATGCAAACCTGCTTTTGACCGTGCTTGACAAGGCTGGTGTGCCGGCTGACGAACTTGGCGATAGCAGTGGTTTGTTGAATACAGCGCCGCTTAGCTTATAACGGTTGAGGAATGGACAGTTCATAAGGCCGGGGCTGATTCACAGCCCCGGCCTTTTCTGCAGAAGGCTTGAATTGTGGCTGCTCGCAGTATGAGTACCGTCGGACAACCGTCTCAATCGTGTTGCTCTTGTTTGATGGCTGAAGAGAATGTCAGTTTAGTTTCCGGCACCAAGCGTGCGAAGCAAAGTGGCTATTTCTGGCCGTGTGGCTCGTAGACCGTTTGTGCCAGGAACCGATTGGGTGCTTTCAGCGAGAGAGAGCGGTGTGTCTCCCCGGTCGTTTGTCACGTTCACGTTAGCACCTCGC
>CAUZRA010000247.1:0-3315 GCA_963582035.1 Vicinamibacteria bacterium
GGTGACCTGGTCCAAGGGACTATAGCCCCAGCCATTAAGTGTTCGGCGCCACATAAGCCAGTCTTCCGCAGCGGGGTCCTGAAGCATGGCATCGGTCACTGGCTTAAACTCGGATGAAGTCTGTCCCTCAATGTCTGCCACGCCACACATGAGCATAAAAATTGCGACGGATGCGACTCGGACAAATACCAGTACGCACTGGGGTATAGACATCACGCAGCTCCTAATGGTTCGACCTGTGCGGGTCGGCAACCTGTCGAATTGTTCGCAAACAGCAGTAGCCTAACGAGACCAGAATAACCATTTAACGCAATTTAATCATTGGGATGTGTAACATTCGTTTCAGAGAACGAGGGATACCACACAGGGCTTCACCGGTTTTCGGCGGCCTGACGGCTTTTATCTGCCGCAAGAAGATGAACCCAATAGTCCGGCCGCCACTTGGTCGTTTCCAGGTAATGGGTCCGGGTTATGGCAGGGGCATTTCTGGGCTGTCTTCGTCTCGAGCTCGCTCGAATGCAGGGCGAGGTATATCTGAACGTACCTGCTCCAACCAGTAGACCCCATCGTAGGGTGCGCTATTGCCACGGGTGCCGAAGAAGTCAACATCGCCGTCTCCATCGGCGTCCCTGGCAATAAATTTGTCATACATGCCACGCTTCCGCCGAGAGATGTCATGTCGAATCCAATTACCGGTACCATCACCGCCGGGATGCTGAAACCACCCGATGCGACCCAGCGCGTCGTGCACCGTGACATCGCCGTCACCTTCCCGCGGCCCCCTGCTGTAGCTACCGGCCATGACGTCCAGATAGCCGTCTCCATTGATATCCGCCATCTCCATACCGGTCATGCTATCCGGCGAGAATGTTCCAATCTCGTGGGCGTTCCACGTATCGTCTATCAGTACGGGTTGTTCAAGCCACACAAGTCCGCCGGCACCTCTTCCGTTACCGGCGCCAATAATGTCGAGTCTCCCGTCATTGTTTAAATCTGCATATTCGAGATTAAATCCAGCCACCCGCATGCGATTGATACCAATGGCATGTTCACGGAAACTCAGGTTGCCAGTATTTTCAAAGAAGACCAACCGTTCCTCACCTCGAGTTCCAACGATCACGTCAAGGTCGCCGTCACCATCCAAGTCAACCGGCTCGGCGTTCTGGGGCACACTGTAACGCCCCAGCTCAATCTCTGACCAACTCTCACCTTTCAGAGGATCACCGTTCACTCGATACAGAACCACCGGTGTAGAGCGCGCATACTCCGCTGGTCCTATGCGCTGCGCCCCCTTGTTTGCAGCACTCACCTCTGGTCTCCCGTCACCATCAAAGTCGGCTAAGAAGACGCGGATATACGAGCCCCGCCCTTTCGTGATCGGCAGGATCAGACGCGGCCACGCCTTCGTCCGCACATCAGCACCTGGATTCTGAAGATAAATAAGATGTGCAAGCTCAGCCGCCACCACGACATCCAGATGTCCATCTCCGTTAACATCTGCAATCGCTGCATCCTCGGCCGCAGACGCATCAGCACCCTCCGCAAGAGTGACATTCGTCCAGACATCCGGGTCCGCCGAGCCAAATGCGATCCGAACGTAGCCGTCTGTACCCACATCAAAATTGGGGTCTACCGCGGACGAGTCGTACTCACTGTCCGACTCATGAACCGAAACAATGTCCTCGTATCCGTCATCATCAATATCCGCCATAACCAACCCATCACTCCCACTCAGGTCAATCCCCGCGGTCGACGGCTCGTCAATAATGTGCTCGCGCCAACTGATGTAATCACCATCTTCGGCACGTGCACTCGTGGACACGTCACCCACGGGTGTCTGGGCAGTTACCTGGAACGGCACCAGCATTACGAGGCAGTAAACAACAACGCGTAAGCAATAAGTCATGAGTTCACCAAAAGTTCTTGTGGTCGAATGTTTGGATTATAGCGGCAGCCACTTCGTCAGTCGGCCTGCACCGACTGTAACGGCAGACGACGGACGGTTCCCGAGGGATTCGAGAAATCCGCTCGAATCCCCAATGCTCTAATACGTAATTGTGTCGTCACAACATTCGCCGCTGTTTGAGCTATGCAAATTATTCGTAAACTAGATGCACTTTGTCGCACTCATGTAACAGCGAACTGACCCCTCTCGCTTGGCCTGCCGCTATGGTGACACCCATCTGTGCTTCGTGGAAGGTGAGTCTTCTTGTCGTGCTCAATGTGTTCTTGTTTCACTTCTCTAGCGATGCTCAAGGGCAAGGCGCGACGACCCCAGCAGGACTAATCGCACACCCATCACGCGCTAGGATCGCGCCTGTTATTGACGGTGTCATCCTGAATGATCCGGCGTGGACTGCAATAACGCCGGTAGAAGGTTTTGTACAGAACACACCAGATGAAGGACAACCGTCAACGGAACGAACTCAGGTCTATATCGTCTATACAAATGACACCCTTTATTTCGGAGTGGTTTGTCATGTGAAGGATCCCGCCACCATTATTGTGTCTGACAGTCGTCGCGACTCCCAGCTTCGCGATACTGACAGTTTCCAAATCATTGTCGATCCTTTTTTAGACAAACAGAACGGATTTGTTTTTGGTACGAATCCGGCCGGAATCGAATATGACGGGCAAGTAACGAACGAGGGCGGCGGTGGACGCTATGGTGGCGGTGGATTTGTACGCCGGTCTGGCAGTCAACAACAGAGGGGTTCCGGTGGTGGCTTCAACTTGAATTGGGATGGTGTATGGCAAGTGAGAACCACGGTGTCTGAGATCGGTTGGACAGCAGAATTTGCCATTCCCTTTCGAACGCTTCGCTATCCTGCGGGTGTTGTACAGAATTGGGGCATAAATTTTCAAAGAAATATTCGAGATAGAAATGAGCAGACGTATTGGGCCCCGCTACCACGACAGTTCGATTTAAACCGATTGTCGCTGGCCGGAGAACTTCATGGCCTTGAGGTTCCACCACAACGCAATCTCAAGTTAATACCGTACTTACTAGGTCAAGCAATTAGTCGTGACACCGGAAAACAAACGTCGGTGAGAGACCTTGGCGGAGACCTAAAATATAGCGTAACCCCAAGTCTGACATTGGACCTGACTTACAACACCGATTTTGCGCAGGTGGAAGTCGACGATCAGCAGATTAATCTCGATCGTTTCAACTTATTTTTTCCTGAGAAACGACCCTTTTTTTTGGAAAACGCTGGCCTATTTTCCGTTGGCCAACCGGGCCAAATTGAGATGTTTTTTAGTCGTCGTATTGGCATCAGTGCCACTGGCGAACAAGTTCCTATTGTCGGTGGG
>CAUZRA010000248.1:0-3304 GCA_963582035.1 Vicinamibacteria bacterium
GCTTGCGCTTCCGGATGCCGATGTGGTTCCGACGGATGCTCTTGCGCCCTAGCAGCACCAGCCATGAAAAATAAACACCCGATGAAACCGTATAGCGCCGCCACGCGGATATCCCACATTGCGATGGTCTTTCGTCTGTCATTCCTGAGGTGCATCAAAGTTCTCCCACATGTATTCCGGAAAATAGGTATGAAGGCGTACAAACACTTCGTGGATCAGATTCACTGATCGCTGTACGGCATAACCATGCTGGTTTTTCTTCGCGGTAACAGCAATTGAAAAAACACCTCGTCGAACATAACTACGAACGTCAATCCGACGCGGATCAATCCGTCGGTGCTCTGGTACATCTTTTCTAGTAAGACCTTTGAGAAAACCACGAAGGTCTTTACCGACGTCTGAATACACCTGTACGTTTGGTAATAAATCGTGGAGAATGAACTCTCCACTTTCTGACGAATAGTGCAATCGAAACGCCGAACTCGCCAACCAGAGGAATTTGAAACGATGGCGACCACGCCATGGTGACTCTTCGGTAAATCCTCGAAAGACACCCCGGTCGGCGTACTGCTGCAACCGTTGGCGTACAACTACCAACCCATCCTCACGTGGTGTGTAAGATCGCGCGCCGTGCCGTCCGCCCACCGAATTCCTAGTGATAGTACGACATTACGCCAGGCTCGACCTTACCAAGAAATCCTGGCGGATATTGATCACGCTGCCAGAACTCTTTCTTTGCCTGAACATTGATGATGCTGGGCCGACTCTCATCTAGTGCCACCTGATAGGCTCTCTCGAGTGCTGGGCGCATCTCCGCTGCTTTGGTGACGTACTCTCCATGTGTCCCAAGAGCCTCTCCAAGCTTGTCGTATCGCAAGTTTTCCTGAAACAAATGCACTGGGAGGCCAAGTGTATTATTCGCCTGACCCGACCACGTCCCCCACGCATTGTTGTTGTACACGATCAACACAGCCGGCAGCCGGTATTTGGACAGTGTTTCAAGTTCCATTGCCGTATAGCCAAACCCAGCATCGCCCGTCACGGCGATGATCGGATGACCCTGAAAATCAGCCTGTGCGCCAATGCCGTGCCGCACCGCAGCAGCAACACCCACTGTGTACCCAACATCCGGACCGATCGCTCCATATTGGTAGGCGCCATTCACGATCTGTCCGGGTCTGAATGACCTCAGATACCGCCTGGTATAACGCGCGATGCCATAACCACCTTGCAATATCGTGGTTCGGTCCTGTGGGATTTCACCATTGTGAACAAAGTCCGCCAGCTCTTTGGCAATCACTGCGGGATGCACAGCATCGGTGTACGTCAGCCCGGTCTGGTAGTACTCTTCATTCTCAGCCTCAAATGCCTGCCGAGCTTGAGCTACTTCACGAACCCATGCTTCGTGCCGCTGCCGCGGCATTGCATCGGCCAGAGCTTCCAGTGCGGCGCGCTCATCACTGACGATCCCAAGATCAATCGGTAAATTACGGCCAATATCCTCGGCTTCTGGATCGATTCGAATGTAGCGAGCATCCGGCCCAAACGCGAACTCGCCCAGGGTCGGCATACAGTACTGCCCAACAAGCAAGACAACGTCCGCGCTCATCAATGCCATCGGAGCAGCATCAACCGACAACTCATGGTCAGCAGGAAACTGTCCTTTCATCGCACCCGATTCAACAACCGGAATCTGAGCTCGTTCCGCCAGACTCCTGAGAGCAGTCCATGCCTTACTGTAAAAAACACCGTTACTCGAAACGATAATCGGTCGCTCTGCAGCACGGAGCATCTGTACAGCCCGATCGATCGCTTTCGGGTCCGGGTAGGGTTTCGTCTCGGTTCGGTATTTTGTCTTGTCGTAGAAAAACTCAAGCTCCGTCGCATCGTCAAATCGTGCACGAGCGATTTCTGCTGGAAAATCGATATGTACCGGTTTCGGCACACCACTCTTCAATTGCCGGAAAGCATAACCGGCATACTCCCAGGTCCGAGAGGGGGTGATGAGGCGCTTGCCGTATTTCTTGATGCCCTCAGTCAGGGGCTGCTGATACTGATCCTGAATCCCTTGCTCGGTATCTTCGGCGAAAATAGTTTTATTACTCGCCAAAACTAAAATCGGTGACCGGGCGGAATTGGCCGCAGAAATAGCACCGATCATGTCTGTAAAGCCTGGCCCTTCAGTGCCGGAAGTTGCGGCGATCTCGCCGGTTGCACGACAAAAGGCATCAGCCGCATGGCAGAGAGAACCCTCGTGGCGACCAGAGTATGTCGGGATACCAGTATCCATAATCGCGTGTACGACGTCGTAATTCCCCGGACAACAAAATAGCCCCTTGACACCTTCTTCCTTGCACGCGCGCGCGAATACCTGGGCACCGCTCATGGGGAAATCGACCGTTGGCAGCGTCGCTCGTTTCGCCTTCTCGAATTCGCTGGGAACTCCAATCGGTTTAACGTCTTCTTCGGCCGCATTGGCAACACCGGCTGTTCCGAGAGCTGCGGCGGTTGCCCCGGCGCTTCCCAAAACGGCCTGCCGCATGAAATTACGGCGTGACTTAACGTTGTCACGCTTGGTCCGCTTCGACATGCGTTTCTTAGTAGCCATGACTGAATCCTTTCAGGAACCGCAATGGGGTCCACACCGAAACATTTGGAGGCGGATCGCATCCTAACGTGAGTTCATAGAAGTGTCAATTGACTGTAATAAAAGGCTTTACTTCATTGCGCGCACGACGTTTATTTCTTCGCCTTGCAGTCAACGTGTCCTTGTGTTTCATAATGCTTATTCGGCTGTAACCGTTCCCGAAAGGTCACGGGCACAGCGAACACCGATATTACTCGTATGCGCTTCAGCAGAAAACGCGAGTCGGACCGACAGGCGCCACACTTCTGGATAATTCAGCCACGACGCACCCCGCATCACTCGAAGTTGTCCCGTCTCCGGTGGTTGAGGATCAGTTACGGATTCACTGGTGTAAAGATCGTCAATCCACCCATCGACCCATTCCCACGCATTTCCGCTGATATCGTAAAACCCAAAGCCATTTGGTGAAAACGATCCAACTGGCGCTGTGTTCACCCATCTGTCAGCGCCACCGGTCGTCCCTGCACAGCACTCCGTATGACCAAAGTTTGCGTAACCACGCGTGAGTTGATTACCCCACCAAAAAATTGTTCCGTCGCTTCCGCCACGTGCTGCGTACTCCCACTCGGCCTCCGTTGGAAGGCGCCCGCCAACCCACGTACATACCGACACAGCATCATCCCACGTCAAATGCACCACCGGGTGGTCACCAGTCTG
>CAUZRA010000249.1:0-3303 GCA_963582035.1 Vicinamibacteria bacterium
GCATTCAAAACATTAGATGAACCCGTAGGCATGGTGTTTAACTACATCGAACAAGACAGTGCGGAAGCTTTTGAACAAGTGATGGCGCGTTTGGGTCAAGTGATGGCTGAAAGTGAGAATCCTGAGCGAGTGCAACAAGCTTCTGGTTGGAAGGTCTATAAAGCCATAGAGCCAGGACCGAACAATAATGTTCTCTATGTATGGTTTATTGATCCCACTGTTCCTAACGCGGATTATTCTGTAGCGCAGATTTTGAATGAAGAAATCCCGAACGAAGTTCAGGGACTTTACGAAACATTTAACGGTTCGTTTGGGCTCGGACAGATGCCAATTAATCTCGAACTTGTTACGGACTTCGGCGAACTCACTCCCTAAAACGAGACATTAAGGCCGGCATAGATGCGTTGAGCACGAGGGTGCAACGCAGAACCTTTTAGGGAGAAGAGTCGGTAGTCGAGTCGTAGGCGAAACGGGCCTGCAAGCGGGACTTTTACTCCTCCCCCGACATTACTTCCTAAACCAGTTGTAAGGCTTTCCACAAGTTGTTCCCGGTAAAGGCCACCGCCTGCAGTAGCGTAAAACTGAAGGCCAGCGAGACTGCTAAATGGTGTTTGAAAAAGGATATTGAACATACTTGTTTTGAGAGAGGGAGCGTTGGTTCGGCGGTCTTCTTGTGTGGAGGCGTACTCAAATTCGAATCCGACAATTAGGAGTGAGAGTCCTAGAGATACGCCAGCGGATGGTCTGTTTGTTGGTGTCTGATTTGGGCCAACGAATAGAGTGGCGTCTGCAAAAACAGGTTTAGCGATGGTTACGGCCAATAGCACTAACAGAAGAATTCTTAAAATCAATGTTGTTTCATGTCGCACAACCTGTTTATCGACCGTTTAGGCTTTGAACTGAACCCTGGTTCTTATAATCCGCTGTGCTACAGTCTCGACGCATACAGCGGTTGCATGGTTGTTACGTGACAAAATGCAGTATAAACAGGTCGATTTTTAAATGAGCCTTACTAGTCAGGTGCTGTCTGGGGATACACGAGCAGTGGCGAGAGCTATCTCTATTGTTGAACTCGAGAGTTCCGAATCAGGCCGTTTGATCGGCTTGCTGCATGCGCATACGGGACGCGCGAGGATCGTAGGGGTTACTGGCCCTCCGGGTGTTGGTAAGAGTTGTCTTGTTGACCGGCTCACTCGGCTATGGCGTGATGCACAACTTAAGGTTGCTGTGTTAGCTGTCGACCCGACCAGTCCGTTTACTGGTGGAGCTTTATTGGGTGACCGTATTCGCATGAATCGACACACACTAGATCCTGGTGTCTTTTTTCGGAGTATGGCAACGCGGGGCCATCTGGGAGGTTTGGCGCCGACAACCCATGATGCGGTTAGCATTCTTGATGCAGCTGGTTTTGACATCGTAGTAATCGAAACTGTTGGAGTTGGACAAGGAGAAGTTGACATCAGTCGCACCGCGCATATGTCAGTCGTTGTCGTTGCCCCTGGTGCTGGCGATGACGTACAAGCGATCAAAGCTGGTGTTATGGAAATAGCAGATCTCTTTGTTGTGAATAAATCAGATCGTGATGGAGCAGATCGAACCGCATCTGAAATCGAATCGATGTTAGCGCTTGGTTCATCTAAACCTAACCTAGAACTGCCCGCGGTTATCAAAACATCGGTAGTAAATGGAGACGGGATTGATAAATTAGAAGTGGCTCTTTCTGACTTAGTGAAACGCGTTGGCATTGATGATGCTCGTGCCCGTGCCTGTGCCCGTGCCCGTGCCCGTGCCCGCATTGAGGAAATTTTACGTCGTAGGATTGGGATCGCATTAGCTGAGGGAACGGTTTTAGAAGAGGCACTCGATCGGATTGTTTCTCGGGAAGTTGATCCTTATACGGCGGCGGAGAGCCTAGCGGAAATAATTTTTGGGAGGCATTCGTGATATGAAGGTAGTTCTTGATCACATAGGCATTGCCGTCGACGATTTGGAAAAGGCGCTTGGGTTTTATCGCGATGGTCTCGGCCTGAATATTGGTCTAACAGAGGACGTGCCATCTCAGGCTGTTCGTGCGCATTTTGTTGAGACCGGGAATGCTAAGCTTGAGTTGTTAGAGGCGACATCGAGTGAGTCCCCAATTGCGCGTTCAATTGAACGGCGAGGAGTGGGTCTTCACCATATTACCTTTCGAGTGGACGATCTTGTTGAGGTGTTGGATTATCTCCGTGAACGCGGTGTTCGGTTAATCGATGACGCCCCTCGCGACGGGGCAGAAGGTGCTCTCGTTGCATTCATTCATCCGCGAAGTACTCACGGAGTTCTTATCGAACTAAAGCAAGAGAGGAATGGCTGATCTGGAATTATGACTGCAGACGCTAAAGTTCGGATTGGAATCATCGGTGGAAGCGGTTTGTACGACATGGATGAACTTACGGATTGTGAAGAACGAGAAATAGACACTCCGTTTGGTAAGCCGTCGGCACCGTATGTTCTTGGTAGTTTACGAGGCCACCGAGTCGCTTTTTTGGCTCGACATGGCAAGGGGCACAGTATCCTTCCGTCAGAATTAAACTTTCGAGCGAATATCTTTGGACTAAAACATCTTGGTGCAGAATGGATTGTTTCTGCCAGTGCGGTCGGTAGTTTGCAAGAGAGGTATCGGCCGCAAGATATCGTAGTTCCGGACCAGTTCTTCGACCGGACCTGTGGTCGAATCAGTACATTTTTTGGTGACGGGATTGTTGCGCACGTATCATTTGCGAACCCGTTATGCCCAGTATTAAGTGACCTTGCTATTGATACTGCTACAGATGCTGGTGCGACGGTGCATCGAGGTGGAACCTATTTATGTATGGAGGGACCGCAGTTCTCGACGTTAGCAGAGTCAAATCTTTACCGCTCATGGAATATGGACGTGATCGGCATGACGAATCTGCAAGAGGCAAAGTTGGCCCGAGAGGCGGAGATCTGCTTTGCGACGTTAGCTTTAGTAACAGATTATGACTGTTGGCATCCGGAACATGATGACGTCACTGTCGACATGATCATTGAAACGTTGCAAGCGAATGCAAAGATGGCAAAGCAAATTATTGCAAACTTGGTTTCCCGGTTACCGGTACGTCGCGAATGTCAGTGTGTGGACGCGTTGTCCAGTGCAATTATTACTAGCGCCGATTCGATGCCCACGAAAACACGGACCGATTTGGCTCCACTTATTGAAAGGTACTTAAGTTAATGCGGCCTGTGTTAACAGTCGGTTCAGTTGCGTTCGACTCGGTTAAAACCCCTTGTGGTGAGATGTCT
>CAUZRA010000250.1:0-3302 GCA_963582035.1 Vicinamibacteria bacterium
GTACACGCAAAACCATGTGCACACCACCTTCAAGGTCGAGCCCCAGACGTATGCGATCTTCTGGGGGATAGACAGCCCAAGCGGCAATCGCTGTAATTGCGACGATCGAGAGTAATTTCCACTGTAAATTTTTTTGCATGGTTCTATGCTTTGAATGTGTAACTCGCCTTAGGACCCAGACCCCTCTTTAACCACCGGGTCTTCACCTTGATACCCAGCAATAGCGCTACGTGACATCTCAACCCGAACCTTATCGGCAATCCGAACGGCAACCGTTTTCTCGTTCACTTTCGCAATAACACCATGAATCCCGCTAGTAGTGACAACCTTATCGTCGACCTTTAATGAACTTTGGAATTCTTCCACTTTCTTCTGCCGCCGTTTCATCGGGAGCAACACAATGAAATAGAAAATTCCTGCCATTGCGATAAAAGGTATCAGCGAAACGAAAAAGCTCGGTTGCTGACCTGGCGACTGGGCCATTGCGAACAGGACGACCTGCTGAAAGTTCATCATTCAATCAACGATTTCAATTCCGAACACAAACTTCATATTTACGGGCAATTTGGCTCCGGCCGGCGGGAGTACGTTTGATGGAAGATTTGCCGGAACGTTTCGAACCTGCCCAACGCAATAGCGTCTCTGATCCTACGCATCGTGTCAAGATAGAAGTGTAGGTTATGCAGCGTGTTAAGGGTAGTTGACGTGATTTCCTTTGCTATATACAAGTGTCTCAAGTACGCCCTCGAGAAATGCCTACACGTGTAGCATAAGCACTCTTCATCGATAGGCCGCTCGTCAACAGAAAAAACTGAATTCTTGATCGACATAGGGCCAGTTTTTGTAAAAAGCTGGCCGTTTCGTGCGTTTCTCGTTGGGAGTACACAATCGAACAAATCAACGCCTCTAGCAACCGACTCCACGAGGTCGTCTGGCATCCCGACACCCATTAAATAACGTGGTTTCTCAGGGGGCAGCAGAGCTGCCGTCTGCCCTGTCACCTCGTACATCGCCATGGTAGGTTCGCCGACACTTAATCCACCGATAGCGTACGCTTCAAAGCCAAGAGCTACCGTGCCGCGGACGCTCGCCGCTCGCAATTCCGGGTAAAACCCTCCTTGTACGATGCCAAATTGCACTTGGCCAGGGGTCGTCATAAGCGAACCCGTTCCACTGGGGCTTCCAGCAAGATATGCGTGTCGTTCACGACAACGCGCCGCCCACCTTAACGTTCGCTCCATTGATTTCCGAGTTTCATCAACAGTCGCCGGGTAGGTCGTGCACTCATCAAACGCCATTGCAATATCACTACCGAGCCGTGCCTGAATGTCAGTTGCAAGTTCTGGTGAAAGTTCATGCAGACTGCCATCAAGATGCGATCGGAAACGGACTCCCTGCTCCGTGATAGTGCGTCGAGGTGCGAGACTGAAAACCTGATACCCACCACTGTCAGTCAGAATAGGGTGCGACCATCCCATAAAGCGATGTAACCCACCTAGCTTCGCGATTAACTCGTGACCAGGGCGAAGCAGGAGGTGGTAGCTATTCGCAAGAACAATCTCAGCACCAACGGCTTCAAGGTCACGCGGTGTCACCGCTTTGACCGCTCCCGCAGTCCCAACCGACATGAAAGCAGGTGTCTCCACCGAACCGTGTGGTGTGCGTAGTTGCCCTCGACGTGACAGGCCATCACGTGCCGTAATAACGAAACCAAACGAATTAGTCACTAGGTCACGTATACTACAGCCCATCCGTGAAGCGCCTCCGCATCGGCGTAATCTATGGCGGCCGGTCAAGTGAGCACGAAGTTTCGCTGGCTTCGGCTGCTTCAATATTTGACCAACTCAATATAGAGCACTACGAACCGGTCCCTCTTTTTATCGACAAAGCAGGAAGTTGGTCTATTCCAAACCAATTTCCGACAACAAAATCAGCCGGCACCCTCATCGAGCAATCTCGAAATAACAACCCACTCAAAAAAGTTATCAGCAACGAAGCCATTTTGCTGCCGTGTCCAACACCAGAAACAATTCTCACAATAGCTCGCGATTCTTCTGTTCAAGGCAAGAGCGTTGACCGTGCCGTTGTCCGTGGATTTTCTCTGGATGTGGTTTTTCCGATCGTGCACGGCCGCTACGGTGAAGACGGCACACTGCAAGGACTTTTAGAACTGGCCAATATTCCCTACGTTGGCGCGAGTGTTCTGTCATCGGCCCTCGCCATGGATAAGACCATGGCGAAGGTGCATTTTGCAGCGCACGGGCTACCGCTCGTGCGCCATATGGTTATCTCCGCGAAAGATTTCGAACAAAACCAGGATGGAGTAATCAATCCGTTAGAGCTAAAACTCGGCTATCCAGTCTTCGTAAAACCAGCTAATCAAGGTTCAAGTGTCGGAGTCTCAAAAGCAACCGATAAGAACACATTGCGTTCTGCTCTCGCGACAGCTTCGAATTTCGACGATAAATTGCTCGTCGAAGTTGCCGTCGAAAACCCTCGAGAAATTGAGTGCTCTGTTCTGGGAAACGAAACACCTGAAGTCTCAATCCCGGGGGAAGTCATACCTGCAGGAGAATTCTACGACTACGAAGCCAAGTACCTCGACGACCGCTCCGAACTCATCATCCCGGCAAAACTGACCAAAATACAAACGCAAAGGATCCAATCAATGGCGGTTACTGCTTACCGGGCACTCGACTGTAGTGGTCTAGCACGCGTTGATTTCCTCTATGACAACTCAGACGGTCAGACCTATATCAACGAAGTCAACACGCTCCCTGGATTTACCACGATCAGTCAGTACGCAAAACTCTGGGAAGCTTCCGGTCTTTCATATCCTGCCCTTTTGGACAGACTTATTGAACTCGCTCTCGAACGACATCAAAGACGCCAGCGCTTTCAAAACACTTAAATAGGCGCAAACTCCACATACTTAGATTCACTCAGAACACTGTTTAACATTGCCGATTTAAGTAAAGAAATCTGCAGTAAAACCGATGCTTTCTCATGTGGTAATGAAAATAATTTTGACTTTCCTAGGCTTTCGTGCTTGACACACTCGTTTTCTCATCCATAATCTACATCTGGTATGAGGGTGTCTGGCTCAGCCCACCCATTGTAGTGAATCGGTGCAGTTAACCAAGCTGAGCAGCCACATTTTCCAAGGAGGAAAGATGGCGAAGAAAAAGGTAGCGAAGAAGAAGGTCGCAAAGAAAAAAGTTGCAAAGAAACAAGTTGTAAAGAAAAAGGTCGCCAAGAAAAAAGTTGTGAAGAAACAAGTTGCAAAGAAAAAGGTCGCCAAG